>CAYYWN010000125.1:0-6509 GCA_964474485.1 uncultured Clostridium sp.
TATCATAACCACATTTCATTTCTTTTATTGGATTAAAAATAACCCTGCTAATTTTTCATTTACTACGCTTTTCCAAATCATTATATAACCTTTTAAGCTTATCACGCTGATCCATGCTAGTCCAATAAGTTCGACAATAGTTCCCATCTGCTCTACAATGCATCAACTCTTCCCCAAAGAAGGTAAGATCCTCAACCATTTTCCCATGCTTATCTAGTATCACTATGCATCCATTGGGGCTATCACCTCCAGGTTTGAGATTAAATCCATAAAAGTACTTAGTAGAATTCATGTGTTTGATTACTTTTTCTTTTTCATCTCTATCTTCTACTTTTATCCCACTTGCACTTGTACCTCCAACTATTATCTTATAATCATCATCTTTGAAATACTTATCACTAAACTTAATCCTTTTAAAGGACGCATTATAAATATTTAAAGAAATTATCATGGTCATAAGTAATATCCTAATTATAGTTCTCTTTTTCTTCATTATATACCCCCACACTTATTGTGAAATATTATCTACCTCCTTTATTTTACCATAAGGTAACCCTGATTTCTATAATTTTACTTTCTTTAATAAATAGTAGCTTTTTCCCAAGATAAAGTTGAGATTAGACCCTTATTTGTTAATAAAATTTATTCCCTAGCTACCAACCGTAATACTCCCACCAAGTTCTTTGAAACCAACTATCACCAAATATATGATTTGGTGATAGCTAGTTTTTTTCAGATTTGAGATATTAGCACCCTTGACCCTCCATGATTTAGGGTTCTTATGCTGTACATAACAGCCTATTCACCCTTGGATAAGTTCTTATAAGACTCATTTGATATATCACCTTTTTTATTTATACTATTAACTCATCGGGTCTATTCTATATTAAATCCATACCCTTCCTTTCCTATCCCTGAGTGGGGTACCATCTTTATCCTTATCAACATACTTATACCACGTCTCTTGGTCCCTTTTAATTTGTTCAATGGTTTTTCGGTAAGCCCCAGGTTCATCTTCACCAGTATCCCAATTGAATATAGTTCCACCATCCCATGCAATTATTTCATTTGTAGTAACAACCTTCTTAAATGCATTACCTACATTTTCAACATCAGGATTACCAGTATTGCATGAAGAAAAATAAAGAAGATCCATTTTTTAGACTTTAAAGTTGAAATTATTATGTCTGTATCTTTATTATATTTGTCAACCTTATCACTAACTACAATGTTACCTCTCTTATTTACCATCTCCATATATCCAATTCCTTTTCCATCTGGTCCATCACCTACAGTACCATGAAATTGAAGTTCAACTACAGCAACCTTTATTTCATTACCTTTAGAATCTAGTCCAATATTATTCCACTTATTTTTAAAGTCCTGTGGGCTACTTACTGGAATTAACTGAACTTCCGTATATGGATATTTACTACAATATTTCTTCTTTCTTATCTCTGCTGTGTCTTTAAAGAATTTATCGGGTTTTGAATTTTTAGCTTCTTCATCATAAAGTATATAACTGATTGATGGATTAGATTTTTTAATAGCATAAATTGTTTCTTCATTAGCTACTCCATATGTTGGCATAATATTATATTTTAGTTGAAACTGTCTTACAGCGGATTTGGTTAAATCATCATAATATCCTGATATAAATCCATCAAAGAGTTTTAGTTTCTGTAATCTTTCTTGAATTTGTCTAATGTCGTCAACTGTTATCTTCTTGTTTAAAATTAGGTATAACTTGCCGGAATTATCGAAATGATAGGTCTTACCACTCATTATAATTTCACCAGTAGCCATAGCCCCATTTGATTCTAAGTAATACCACGAATCATTTATACTTTTCAACCCTGTAGCCATGGCTCCACTTGATTCTAAATAATACCATGAACCATCTATACTCTTCCACCCTGTGGCCATAGCCCCATTTGATTCTAAATAATACCATGAACCATCTATACTATTCCAACCTGTAACCATAGCTCCACTTGATTCTAAGTAATACCATGAACCATTTATACTCTTCCACCCCGTTGCCATAACACCATTTGATTCTAAGTAATACCATGAGCCATTTATACTTCTCCAGCCTGTAACCATTGAACCATTTTCATAGTAATACCAATTATCTCCTGTTTAAACCCATTTACCAATAGATCCACCACCAGGATTATTTGAAAGTATTCCATTTACTGCATTTATTACTTTTTGTGAGTATCCTCCATTTACAACATCACTATGGCTATGTGTATTACTTGGTAATTCTATTAGAGCTGCCTTTGCTCCTAAGATTTCCTTAACCCATGCAATTAAGAATCCTCTATCTGCTCCATATCCACTTCTTTGCTCAAATCCAAATTGATTTCTAAAGTACTGACCTATTTCTGGATTACCTATGGCTGCTCCTTCCCATCCGTGTAAGTCTATAACAACCATTTCATTAGAAGTACGCTTAATATCTAATAATAATTCACTTAATTTTTTAGACTCATTAACACTAAGAGGTTTATCCCCAGTCCAATATCTTGGAGTACCGTGTGGAGTAAATCCTATAGGAAAGTCTCTATTTATATCTACTCCGCCTACTATAGTACATCTGCCTGGGCCATTATTAGTATATCCTTCAGCTAGTCCATCTGGATTTGCTGCTGGTATTACATATACTGACCATCCTTTTGTTCCATTACTTGCAAGTGATCTAATTAAGTCATTTCCTATATTAACTAATTCAAGTCCATCTTTAGGGAAGTTATCCTCAAATCCATGAACTTCACATACCATTACTAATGAATTGTTTCCATTTCCTATTTTATAAGCAGTAAGGTCTCTTTCTTTACCACTCTTCCCGTATGATATTGTGGATACACCTGATGTTGATGGTTTAGGTATGGTTATTTTTGTTACTGAACCCCCTTCATATTTAACATATCCTGATTTAGTATTTGGTCCTTTATCTGTGTTATAAACTACATGTGTCATTCCATTTTTCTTATATAATGGGGTTGCTGATTCATAAGGACTTAATGATCCGAGCTGTCCACCATTTTCATCATAAACTATTTCTGTGGTTGAACCGTTAGCCCATGCATTAGCATCATTATACTTAATTACAGAAGGTGTATTATTAACATATCCTTGTCTAACACCAGCTGATGTTGGATATTGAACTAATGCTAATTGTTTTGTATAACCTACATCTAATACTGTTATGCTATCACCGTTGTCAACTTGCCTACCTGATACCATATTTTTGTTTGCATCTCTTAAGTATAAGAAGTCTCCTTGTAACTTAGCATTATTAGGATAGGTGAATCCTCCTGGTACTATTTCACCTGGATTTACATTTGGATAATATTTTCCCATTTTTAAAACCTCCATTAATCTTTTATTTTTTAAATTAAAAATCAAGCTTGAATTTAATCTACACCTATAAAAGAGAAGGAAATCTTAAATATGTAAAGGTTAAATAAAAATATATATTAAAATATTTTTATTTTTAGATTTATAGCTTCAATAATAAGTCTTTTATTAAAGCTAATTGAATAATTTTGTACAATAAAAAGAGAGAAAAAGCTTTTGCCTTTTCTCTCTTTTTGAGTATTATCTTTACTGATGGTTTAAATACTTATTTTCTTACCTATAGTCTCTCCCATAACAACCTTCGTTTCGTAACCTAAGGATGTTTCGCGCAATATATCTTCATCTATCTTTACAGTGTTAGGCTTAATAAACATAATGGTAGTAGAGCCTCCAAACTTAAAGTATCCTTTTTCATCACCTTTTTTAACAAGATTGTTTGGGTTATAAGTTTGTACTATTGTTCCAACGCAGGTAGCCCCTACTTCAACTAGTATAACATCACCAAAGTTTTCTGATTTAAATAAGCTCCATTCTCTTTTATTTTGACAATAAAGCTTAGGTATCTTTTCTAAGGCTATAGGATTTACAGAGTAGTAATCTCCATTTACCTTTTTACTATCACTACATATTCCTGAGTCAATAAAGTGAAAGCGATGATAGTCTGTAGGACACAGTCTTAATACCAAACACAGTCCCCCATTATACTTATCTGCAATGGCTTTATCTTCTATAAGCTCATATAAGCTATATGTTAATCCTTTTACCTGCACAAGGTTATCCATATCTATGTTGTCATAAGCAAATAATCTACCATCTCCAGGAGAAATTAGCATATTACTATTTTCATCCATAGGTCTAGCCTCTTTTTTTAAGCTACGTATAAAAAAATCATTAAAGCTATTAAACTTACTTAGATCTTTTTCACATAAATTCATATCGATATTAAATTCCTTTATAAAACTGTCTATCTTTTTCTTACTTAAAGAGCTATCACAGTAGGCCCCATAAACTTTAGAAAATAGCTTCTTTTTTATAAATATCTCAAGTAAAGTGAGTCCAACTGGAGAAGAATAGTTCCACTTTAAATATTTATCCCCTGCCACCTTTTCCACTTCATATTCCTTTAAATTACGATTATAATATTTTATCATTTCATCTCTCCATTTTATTAAACTATTATATTTTAAAAAGCTTCACATCAATATTTCATAATAATATTATTGATTCTATAATACATATTATACTTTAAAATAAGGAAAATAAGAAGGAAAGACCATATAACTGAAAATTCAATTATATTATATTTTAATTGGTTGTTTATTGTTGTTAAATGATATATTATAGGTAGTAAATACTCATATAGACTTGGAGTGATGGATTTGAATAAAACTAAAAATATAATTTCTAAAGCTGCTATTGATGTTTTTTCTAAAAAGGGCTATGAAGGAGCTACCATGGAAGATATAGCTCTTACTGGAGGCCTAGCAAAGGGAACACTTTACTATCATTTTAAGAGCAAGGAAGAAATATTTAATTATATAATAAAAGTTGGTATGGACATAATAAAGAAAGACATCATAGAAGAAACAGAAAAAGAAGATAATCCAATATTAAAATTAAGAGCTCTTTGTAAGATACAACTTCAATCTGTCTATAAATATAAAGCCTTTTTCAAAGTCATTATGAGTCAACTTTGGGGTCAAGAAATAAGGCAGGTAGAAATCAGGGATTCATTAAGTGATTATATATCTATCTTAGAAGGGTATTTAAAAGAAGCTATAGACAATGGAATCCTAAAAAAGGGGAATCCTGCTTTTATGGCTCACCTATTCCTAAGTGTTTTGATGTCCGCCTCTATATATGAATTATTAAATGCAAAGGATCCTGATATAGAAGAACTATTAGATAGCTTAATGAACTATGTACTCCGAGGTATTGAAATATAAAGTTACTTTTAACCTTAACTTAACTTATATATTTATAACAAAGCTTTTATATAGCTTAGACAGCTTTACTTACTTCAGTGGGAGTAGAATTACTCCTACTGAAGTCTATTTTAATTTTTAAAAATAATATATATTATCCCTTGGCACTTTTAACATTTTGTGAGGAATTTTTCCATCTCTTAGGTATGGAATACTTCACAAATAGTATACATACTTTACATCATCCCTGATTTTAAAATAGATATTAATAACCAGAGTCCAGATATTCCGGCAACTATGAATCCGATAACACCAATGAGGGAAACATCATATACCTTAGGTCCTATATTAGAATTTAATACTAAGGAGGAAGCAACAATCATAGAAGATACCACAAGTCCAAAGACCATTCGGTTAACCATTCTATTTAATTCATTTAAAGGTTTATCTAAACTTTTAACCTCTAGTTTAATTTTAGTTCTTCCACTTAATATATTATCTGAAACCTCTATTAATTTTGTTGGAACTTTAACACTATTTTTTAAAAATATATGTGTGTTTAAGAGAACTTCATCTAAATCTATCTCTTTATTTAAGTTATGTGACTTTACATAAGGTATAGCAATATCTAAAATTTTAATTTCAGGGGATATTTGAGCTATAACCCCTTCTAATATTATAAATGTTCTTATAACAAGAGTTAACTCTTTTGGTAGCTTAATGTTATTGCGTCTAGCAACATCAAATACTTCTTGGAGCATGTAAGATATATTTATATTCTCAAATGAGGTATTTAAATAATTAGCAAAGAGGTAATCAATATCTTCATAAAGTTGATTCCTGTCTACAAATCCATTTTTTATTCCTATAGACATAAATACAGATATAAGTTTATTTATATCTTGATAGGCAACTGCTACCACCGCATCATTTAACGAGTCTCTTAATGTCTTATTTAAATTACCAACTATACCGAAATCTATAAAACATATCTTTCCATCTCTAATTAGAAGATTACCTGGATGAGGATCTGCATGAAAAAAGCCATCTTCAAAAATATTTTTAAGAAAACTTAAAGCTAATTTCTTTGATATATCAGGTAAATCATATTCTAACTCTAAAAGCCTTTTTCTATCATCAATTTTATACCCATCAATCTTTTCGAATGTAAGTACAGTTCTTCCACTATATTCATTTATTATAAATGGTGCATAAATA
>CAYYWN010000126.1:0-6478 GCA_964474485.1 uncultured Clostridium sp.
CCCTGCCTCCTTCACTACCTTCATCACAAAGTCTTTAACTCCCTGTACCCCATCTGCAGGTTTTAACATCTTTAATTGGCTCATATTTTCTGAACCAAATCCCTTAGGAGCTACAGTTATCTTAAGTTTATCTCCAGGAACTATATTATAATATAAAACTCCAGGAGTATTATCCTTTGTGTTTACTCTATTTAGTGGATCACTAACTACAGATTTCCTTAAATACCCCTCTGCATATCCCTGTCTTATGCCTTCGTTAATAGCATCTTCTAAGTTCCCACCAACTACGTGAACATCTTGACCCATATCTACAAATACACAGGTCATTCCTGTATCTTGACACATAGGCATTCTTTGATTTTTAGCTATATCTGCATTTATTAGTATTTTATCTAAAATATCTTTAGCAATAGCCCAGGTTTCCTTTTCATAAGCTTCTTTTAATCTATTTCTAACATCATCTGATAAGTAATAGTTAGAATCTATACATAGGTTTCTTACTGCATTAGTTATATCCGATACATGAATTTCTTTCATATTAAACACTCCTTTAAATATCCTTGTACAAGGTTAAAATCTACTTGTAACAGCTGATTATATATAAGTTTTTATTTATCTTCTACCTACATTATACCCTTTTAATAGCATTAAATATTAAAAATGTGTTGAATTATATATAGTATTCAATCTTTTAATATTACATAAGTTATTACAAATGTTAAAACACCTATAAATTATCACTAATTGGATAAAGGCAGTTTAACAATTAAACTGCCTTATGTGAAATTTAAATCACCTATTTATTTCTTCTATTAACAAGAGCAACTACTCTATTCATCTCATTGTTTACTATCATATATCCTTCATCTACACCCATTCCTGGTTTAGCTAAGCACTGATCGGCTCCACAAGCCATTGCAATGTTAGTGCAAACCTCTGAGGATCTATTAGTTTCATTACAAGTTCCTCCTGAATAAGCTCCAATACCTTTTTTCTTGCAGTATAATATAGCTTCTATTATGTTGTTAACGCCTCCAAGATCTGGAGTCTTTATTTGAAGCATATGTCCCGAATTATTATCAGCGAATAAAACTACATCATCATAAGTATTGCACCATTCATCTGCAACTATTTCTACATTAATATTTTTCTTGTCAAGTTCAATTCTTAAATCTCTAAGAGCTTCCATTTGCTTTATTCTATCGTCTACATCCATAGGTCCTTCTATTCTTAAATGGAATGGTTTTGCGGTTTCTTCTAATACTTTAAAGTACTCAACCATTTTTTCCATATCGTTATTAAAAGCTACACCTATAGTTCCATAAACATCTATATGGAATATTGGATTATACTCTTTTGAGCTTCTTACCTTCAAAACCCTATCTCTTAACCATTCAACATATGCAATAAGCTTTTCTCCACTTTCTCCAAGTTTTTCTTTTACATTATTGAAAAGAGCATGTGGTAGAACATCTGCACCTTTAATTATCATCTTGTCAGCGTTTATATATCTATCATCTCCGGACTGAGTAAATATAGGGATTCTTTTTATATCAACCCCTGTATTATATTCTTCTTTAACTACCTCAGCCATGGTGATCTTTCTAGATTTTGCTACTGCATCTAATATAGCTTGAGTTATTCCATATCTTATTGCTGTATGTAGTCTCTTTCCATTAACATTCATCTTATCAAATTCTTCTGCTAACTCTTTAAAACTATTTAAATCCCTACCTATTAACTTTGGTGCTATTTCTTTTTCTATTAAAGGTATAAACTCTTCGGCTAAAAATAAAGGATCTCTTCCACCTGCACCTGAATATTGTACTGCTGCACAATCTCCATGAGCCACCTGTCCATCTTCTAATATAAACATAACTGATATAGATTCACCCGCTTGTCTTACAGCTTCAAATCCTTCTGTAACAGGCTCTCCTACATAAGTAAATCCATCATGCTTTACTCCATTTTTTATGGCCTTTTGGTCATCAAAATAAAATCCTGTTCTTCCAGCTGAACAAACAACATCAACAATTTTCATTTTACGCCCTCTTTTCAATTAATTTTATCTTACAATAAGATACTCTCTATATTTTTTACTTTAAATACTTAATTTTACGTATCTATTTTTAAATATTTAAAACATTCTATTACAACTAACTTCTTTTAACTTCTTTTAAATGTTTTTAAAGTACCTTATTTCAAATAACTTCTTTTAAGTATCTTGTTTAAAATGCTTTATTTTAAATTACTTCTTTTAGTATATTCTTTAAAGCACTTCATTTTTAATACTTTATATTTACCACTTTATTTTTTACATATTATCTCTACCTTTTATCTGGTCTACCTATTAGAACGCCCTTACCTACTGCAAATATATCATCTATAGTCATTTGGAATCCAACTTCTCTATTCTCATAATTGGCTCTTTCTTCTAACTTCTTCATATTAAAGTTCATAATATCTTTAGTGAAAGGAACATTCCCAAACTTAAGATATCGTACAGCTCCATTATTATCTCTAGCCGGCATCATTTTACCATTATTATATTTACTAGGGGCAAAAGGTATATCTATAATTCCTGCCTGAAATCCCTTTACGGTTCCTATCGCAAGATCACCCCCACCTAATTCAAACAATTTATCTACCATACATTTAGTTTCAGCTTTTATTATAGTAATTTCAGTTTGTAATTCTTTTGACATAGGCATCTTTTGTCCTCTTAGTAAATTAAGAGTTACCTTTGTAGCTTTTATGCCCGCTGCATTAGCCTCTTTAGTTGGAACTCCTATAGCTTCATGAGGAGTTTTAACTATTACCTTTGTAGCCCCTGCAAGAGCCGCCGCTGCTGCTCCTGTGGATATTACTCCAAAAGCTTTAGATTCATCTGCTGGGAATCCTCCCATCCACTGGTGGAAAACTGTAGTTATATATACATCATTATATCCATTAGCCTTTAAATATTCATTAGTCTGCTCTTCTAAAGCCCTTATAGCTGCTACGTCTTGAATAAGATTTCCGCACTGTCCATATCCAACAGTTATATTTTTAACACCTTGTTCTGCTGCAAGTAAAGCTTCAACTATAGCTACTGCATTAGAAGTACTTGGTGGTACTAAAGTCCCTGTAAGCGGTCCAAAGGGCTCTCTATTGATTGACACGCCTTGTTCTTCATAGAATCCTGTAAGCCTATCACAATATTGCCAGTCTAATAAAGTTCTTTCTATACTTACGCTTTTTGCATAAGGTATATTATAAGATATTCCTCCACCTTCATTAGAAGTCCATCCAGCAGCATGGGTAATCTCAGCAAGGAGTCTACCATCTGGAGTACCATGTCTTGATTCTATAGGTAGGTTAATGGCTTCAAAAACTTCCCTACAACCATGAACACCATGATTTACTCCTGGGAATCCATTTAATAGTGATCTATTTGCAAGTTTACTTTCCTTTATTCCAATTTCACATTCATCGTATCTATTTTGTCTTGTATAACTATCTATTGTTGAAGGTAGTAAGTCTGCGCCACCTTCATCTTGAAGATAAGTCAAAAGTTTTATATGAGCATCTATAAGTGCAACCCCTGCTCTAGGTTGTGCTAATGTTACTCCCTCTTCTTTAGCTTTTATAAGCTTTTTAGGAAAACTTTTATGGTCTGGAACCTTTTTTAAAAAGTCTACTGCATCTTGAAGATCTACTTCTTTCCCGGTTGGCCATTGGTTTAAAACCAGCTCTCTTTCTCTGAAAAACTCTTCCTCTGTCCACTTTTTATTTTTTAATCCCACTTTTTGTACCTGCCCTTCTTAAATTTATATCTATAATAAAAATTTAACTAAAATTCACCTTTACAGTGGTTATCAAAGCTTTGTGTGTCCTTAAACTGTTGCTTAAATAATTCTATCTTTTTTTCATCAATATAATTATTTTCTTTATCTTCTTTATAATCTATTTCTACTAAATACTTTTTCATTATCCTTACAGCTAAATCTGGTAATTCTTCTGCAAGTAATCCCATAGATGAAAGTATATAAGTTTTATCTAATAATAGCTTTGATTTTTGAGGCCTTAAGGAATTTAAATTTTCTTTAGAAAAGGTTCCTGCCTGTAATATACTTCCTGCATCTTCACTATGAACTAAAACTCCACCTGTACCTATCATATATTTTACTTCCATAAGATCTTTTCCATATTGAGTATATACAACACCTAGAGGTGAATAAACTGGTTCTACATATCCACAGTGCCTTTCCATAGCAAGTTCTGTTGCTATACGTGCCATTGACTCATCAAAATCTATCTCATCTTCAGTTCTAGGTACCATCATTATGTCTTTAGCTCTTAGTCTGCAGTTTTCTTCTACATCTAAATCTTTGTTTCTAAGACACTTTTTGATTTTTCTAGTTCCTGCTGCCTCCCATAGAGATATTGCAGAGTATCTCATGCCTAGATCACCTTCAACAGTTCTTTTTGCAAAGGGTTCTTCAAGCCCTCTAAGTGTCACTCCTGCTTTTGTTGGTTCACCATCTGCTATAGAGTGTATATCTGTAGTAGCACCACCAATATCTATAACAACGATTTCCCCTATCCCCTCTTCTTTATCACTACCCTCGCTTAATACCCTTGCCGCTTTAAGTACAGCAGCAGGGGTTGGCATAAGTATTCCATTTATATATTCTTCTGCATTTGTGAGACCTTTTGCATCTACTATCCTATTCATGAATATCTTTCTTATTTCTTCTCTTGCCGGTTCCACATTTAATGAATTTAATTTAGGCATAACATTTTCAGTAATAAAATAAGGTATTTTAGATTCTCCAAATAATTCACTTATATCATCATTAGCGCCTTTATTTCCAGCTACTACTACTGGAATATTAATATTGTGCTTTACTAACATCTTAGCGTTATGTATTATACAGTCTTTGTTCCCACCGTCCGTTCCTCCAGCAAGCAAAATAATATCAATATCAGATTTTTTAATATCTTCCATCTCTATGTTTGTAAGTTCATAACTATAAGTTTTGAGTACCCTTGCTCCTGCACCTAATGCCGCCCTTTTAGCTGCTTCAGCTGTAAGTTCCGGAACAAGTCCTATAGCTATCATCTTTAGTCCACCTGCTGCTGATGAGCAAGCAAGTCTTCTTATAAAATTAACTTCTTTACCTTCTAAATCTTTTAATAACTTATGATAAGCCTTATTAAAACCTATCATTATATCATCTTCTATTGTAGTTATGTCCTTAGATGTAGCCAATATCTCTTCTCTTTTAATATCTATTGCTGTAAGCTTAGTATAAGTGCTTCCAAAATCTATTAATAAATATGCATCCATTAACATCACATCCATTTACTTTTTAGTTTTCTTCCAACTTTAAGTCTTCTTTTAAACACTTTATTGTAGTTTCTACAGATGTTCCTGGAGGGAATACCCTATTAAATCCCATATCTTTAAATCTCTTTTCAACCTCTGGCCAATTTTGTTTTCCAACTACTATATTTCCCCCTACATATAAGATTATATCTTTTAGTCCAGACTCTTGGCATTTTTCTCTCATTCCTCTACAATCCATCTCACCATGTCCATAAAGAGAAGATACTACTATAACGTCAGCATTAGTTTCTACAGCTGCATTTATAAAATCTTCTTGTGGTGATAATACCCCTATGTTTTCAACCTTAAAACCCGCTTCAGACAAAGCATAGTCTAAAATTTTATTTCCCACTGCGTGACAGTCTGAACCAATTACTCCAAGAACTAATCTTTTTTCTTCCATTTTATAAGCCTCCTAAAAATAATAATGAAATTAAATGATTTCTTTTTATTTTTATTTTAATTGTAAGTTAAATCTTCTTTCTCTTATTATTTATGAATTAATTTACAACTATTAACTTTTATAATTTATTTCTAGTATTTTAGACCTTAATGCTTTTACAGAACCTTCATCTAAATTATATATAAATTTAATTATATCTTTATCTTCTTTATTTAATCTTTTTGTTTCTTTAAATCTTCCTGGTGAAACAATTATTACCTCTGAGTCATCTATAAGCTGTCTTATTTCTTCTAAATCCTGTGTATTTGTGTACTTTATGTTTATACTTCCAAGTCCAGCACTTTCTAAAGCGCCCTTTATCTTAAACATAAACTCTTCAGATATACACAAAAATCCGAACTTTGTACCCTCTCTATACCTTGCTATTTTTACGATAGTTTCTAAATCTGCGTTAATAGCAACTCCAAATATCTCCTTGCCAAAGCCTTCTATAAGCTTGTTTACTTCATTAACATGATTAAATGTTGATATAACCACTTGTGCATCTTTTAATAATGCTGAAGTTTCTTCATCCATTTTTTTAAGTTCACCTATAGTTAAAGGTACAACATTCATATTCATTGATTCACTTAATTCTTTACTAAACATTCTAGATTGTTCCGTATTGCATTTTAAGAAGTTTCCCATTTTGTATATCCTTTAAA
>CAYYWN010000127.1:0-2472 GCA_964474485.1 uncultured Clostridium sp.
ATCTTTGGTTTAGCAAGCAATGAGTAGGTCACCAATAAATAAAAACATATCAATTCTCACTTTACCATAAGTGAAAATTAATACGTCTTTAAAAAGATATATTAATCCTCACTCATAGTCGAATATTTTAGGTATTCGGTAGATACTCCCAACCTTATTTTGGGTATATATGAGTTGAATATAATCCTGCATAATTTTATAAATATGAATTAAAAACTTCTTTATTTGAATATTTGTTAGTATTATACTTCAACAAAGATGTTAATGCAATAGGAATTCAAGCTATTTTTGAAAAACCTCTAAAAAAGCTACTCAATTTTTATTTTGAATAGCTTTAGAGAAGATATATTATTTTTTACTTTTTCTTATAACTTTATTATTAGTAAACTATTGAGTGATATTAACATCACTATCTGGATAAATGGTTTTTTGTCCAATCTTAATTACTATATCATCATCAGTTTTAGATATACTAAATTCACCTGATTCAGATTTTGGTTTTGGCATAACTTGAAGGTGTTTTTTTATTTTACCACTTAATATTGTATTATCTTTAAAATCATCACCTGTAATTTCATCATTTGCAATACAATTATTAACTACATTATATATAGTTTTAGCATTAGCTATATCTGTTTTTATCTTAGCATCCTTAGTAATATTAGAAAACTTCGGTATAACTAGTGTTGCTAAGATTCCTATAACTGCTATAACTATTAAAAGTTCTATTAATGTGAACCCCTTCTTTTTTTTATTTGACAGGAAAAAATTTTTCACTTTATTTATCTCCTTTAATTTTATTAAGTTGTACTTTAAGATTTCATCATTAATTTTGTATATTAAAAAGTATAAGTAGTAAATAGTCTAATTCGTTTTGTATTCTGCAACATATCTTTTTTCAAATATCTTAACCAAACCTTACAATTTATAATGAAATTTATTAGCACATCTAACTATAATTCTTAACTCAATTCACATAGCTTATTCATACCTTTTACTTATTTTTTAAATAATTCCACATACCTCTTTAATATATATCCTATATACAAAATTATTTTAATTACACTTATATTTATTCAACAAAAAAAGATGCTTTGGTAATCCAAAACATCTTTTTAAATATTTAACTTTTCTTTGTTTTAGTACATTCCGTCCATTCCCATACCTGCTCCTGGCATTGGTTGTGGGTTTGTTTCTGGTATATCACTAACTGCTGCTTCTGTTGTTAAGAATATTGATGCTACAGATGCTGCATTTTGAAGTGCAGATCTTGTAACCTTAGTTGGATCTACTATTCCAGCTTTAATCATGTTTACATATTGACCTTTTAAAGCGTCATATCCTATTCCAGCATCACTATTTCTTATTTTTTCAAGTATAACAGAGCCTTCTACTCCAGCATTTATAGCTATTTGTCTCATTGGCTCTTCTAAAGCTCTAGCTACTATGTTTATTCCAACTTGAATATCTGGTTCTTCTGTAGTTAATTTATTTACTTCTCCTAAAACATTAACATAAGATACTCCACCACCGGAAACAATACCTTCTTCTACTGCTGCCTTAGTTGCTGCTAAAGCATCTTCTATTCTAAGCTTTCTTTCTTTTAATTCAGTTTCAGTAGCTGCTCCTACCTTTATAACTGCAACCCCACCTGAAAGTTTAGCTAATCTTTCTTGGAACTTTTCTTTATCGAATTCTGATGTTGTTTCTTCTAATTGAGATTTTATTTGGTATACTCTATCTTTTATACTCTTTGTATCTCCTCTACCATTTACAATAGTAGTGTTTTCTTTAGAAACTCTTACACTTTCAGCTCTTCCAAGCATTTCAAGTGTAGCATCTTTTAAGTCTTTTCCAAGTTCTTCTGATATAACTTCTCCACCTGTTAATATCGCTATATCTTCAAGCATTTCTTTTCTTCTATCTCCAAAACCTGGTGCCTTAACTCCAACACAAGTAAATGTTCCTCTTAGTTTGTTTACAACTAATGTGGCCATTGCCTCTCCTTCAATATCTTCTGATATTATAAGAAGTTTCTTACCTTGTTGAACTATTTGTTCAAGTACTGGTAGTATCTCTTGAATATTAGTTATCTTTTTGTCTGTTAAAAGTATATATGGATCTTCTAAAACAGCTTCCATCTTTTCTGTATCTGTTACCATATAAGGACTTACATAACCTCTATCAAATTGCATACCTTCAACTACATCAAGTTCAGTTCCCATAGATCTTGACTCTTCTACAGTGATAACGCCTTCTTTACCTACTTTTTCCATAGCATCTGCTATAAGTTTTCCTATTTCTTCATCTGCAGCTGATATCGCAGCAACTCTAGCTATATCTTCTTTTCCTTGTACTGGTCTTGAAGCTTTTTTAATTTCTTCTACTGATTTGTCTACAGCAAGCTTAATACCTTTTCTTACAAGCATTGGATTTGCTCCTGCTGTAACATTTCTTAATCCTTCTATTATT
>CAYYWN010000127.1:2482-6477 GCA_964474485.1 uncultured Clostridium sp.
GTGTTGCTGTAGTAGTTCCGTCTCCTGCTAAATTATTAATTTTAGTAGCAACTTCTTTAACTAATTGTGCTTCCATGTTTTCATATTGATCTTCAAGTTCTATTTCTCTTGCTATAGTAACTCCATCATTTGTAATTAAAGGAGCTCCAAATTTTTTATCTAAAACTACGTTTCTTCCTTTAGGTCCTAGTGTAACCTTAACAGTGTCAGCTAAGATGTCTACACCTCTTTGCATAGATCTTCTTGCGTCTTCACCAAATATTATATTTTTAGCCATTTATATTCACCCTCCTGAAATAATATTATGATTCTCTTATGTTATACTATTCAACAATAGCTAATATATCGTCTTGTTTTAAAATAGTGTACTCTTCTGCATCAAGTTTAACTTCTGTACCTGCATATTTAGAGAATAATACCTTATCCCCAATCTTTACTTCCATCTTAATCTCTTTTCCATCTACATATCCACCAGGTCCTACTGCTACTACTGTTGCTTCTTGAGGTCTTTCCTTTGCTGTACCAGTTAAAACTATTCCGCTTTTAGTCTTTTCCTCTGCTTCTAATCTCTTTATTACTACTCTGTCTCCAAGTGGTCTAATATTCATTTAAACCCCTCCTTAATATATTTTTTTATTTTATATAAATTAATTGATTACCTTATTGTTAGCACTCTATATGAATGAGTGCTAATACAATTCTTATAATAAAGAATAATCAACATAAATTCAAATTTACTTAAATATCTAATATGCTTAATATTGGCATTAATATGCGAATTACTCCATCTTAGTAGCTATTACGCAAGATTTCTTTTACTTTGTATTTTACACTGTTTTATATTGCTATTTTCATATTATAATAGAGTCTATATATTATAATAAAGTCTGTATATAATTATACACTCTACTTCTAATTAATATTCAAATAATTAAAATTTATGATAGAGGTGCTTAATATGAAAAAACTAAACAACTTTATTTCCTTATTTTGCGGTGTTCTCTTAGCCTTATTTCTATTAAGTTCTAGTGTAATATTTGCCTTAAACTTTAAGCCCTTATATAAGTTTGATGCAACTAGGTTAAATATACCACTAGAGGCTCATATAAGTAAAGACGCTACAATAAAGAATTATAACATACTTATTGATTACCTTAGCCCTTTTAATAATAATGATTTAAATTTTGAAGACTTTTCTATGTCAAATGAAGGAAGAGAACACTTTATAGATGTAAAAAATATATTTAATATCATAACTTATATTTCTCTTTTCACCTTTATATTCTCCCTACTTTTTATAATTCATCTTTCAAGGATAAAGAACTTTTCTTTTTTAAAATATGCTTACTTTATGTTAGTATTAATTCCACTCATATTAGCTATACCTTTTATAATAAACTTTGATAAGTCCTTTATAAAATTTCATGAACTATGTTTTTCAAATGATTATTGGTTATTTGATCCTATAAAAGACCCTATTATAAATATTTTACCACAGGAATTCTTTTTTCATGAGTCTATGCTTATACTAGCACTCCTACTAATATCTTCAATATTTCTTATGTTCCTACACAAAAAACTAAACAAAGATAAAATGTAAAAACTTATACTTTATAAAAAGTAAATCTCTTATCTTTCTAAATTTATTTTTTCAAACTCTTTTAATCTATCATTTTCAATTACAGACTTTTTACTAGCTTCATTGCTAAATTTAATAAATAACCCTCTAGATTTCATTTGCGGAAGTAGTGTTGCAGGACCTCCAGTACATCCACCCTCACACATCATGCCTTCAATAAAGTTACCACCTAATCTTCCAACCTTAGCCATAGTCATAGCCTTTTTAACTTCAGCGACGCCACTTACCTTCACAGGTTTAAAGTCTATCTTTGTATTACTATCTTTTATAAAGTTTTCAATAGCTGCTGTGAGTCCCCCACCATTTGCGAATCCTCTTCCAAATATAGAAGCTTCATCAATTACTTGATCTTCACAGTTTTCAGGATCTATATGGAAGGCATCCATAAGTGCTGCTATTTCTTCAAAGGTCAATACATAATCCACATTACCTTTTAATTCGTATCTTGTAGCTTCACCCTTTTTAGCTACGCAAGGTCCTACAAATATTACCTTTGCCAACTTATCATTTGCTTTAATAAATCTGGCTGTAGCTATCATAGGCGATACAATGGTAGAAACTCTTTCTATTTGATCTGGAAACTTCTTTTCTATAAAGCTCATAAATCCTGGACAACAGGAGTTAGTCATATACTTATCTCCCTTTTCTATTCTTTCAAGGAATTCTTTACTTTCACGAACCGTTACAGCGTCAGCTCCACAGGCTGCTTCAAACATATCTTTAAACCCAACCTCTTTAAATGCATCACTCACTTTACCCATAGTTACCTTGGATCCAAACTGTCCCGCTATGGCTGGAGCAACTACTGCATAAACATTAGTATTTTCTTTTGATAGTTCCTGAACCACAGGAACTATATAGCTCTTATCTGATATAGCTCCAAAAGGACATGCCGACATACAGTTTCCACAATTTATACAATGTTCTTCTTCTATTATAGCTCGCCTATCTTCCTCCTTGACCTCTAAAGCCCCTGTAGGGCAAGACACCTTGCAAGGTCTCATGACCTCTGATATAGCATCATAAGGACATGCTTTTTTGCACAGTCCACATTCTTTACACAATTCTTGATTTATATAAGCCTTACCAGCTACCTTAACCATTGCATTAGCTGGACAGACCTCCATACATTTATGCGCTATACAACCTCTACAGGCTTCTGTTACATTATATTTATTTATAGGGCACCTATCACAGGCTGCTTCTATTATATATACTATTTGCTTTTTATCTTTAACATTAATAAATTCACTTTTAGGATGATCCCCATCCGGAAGGCAACCCATAGCTAATTTAACTCTCTCATTTAATATAGATCTTTCCTTATGAACACAGCATCTATAAGTAGGGGTATTTCCACTAATAATTTTATATGGTATACTTTTTAAACTTTCCTCATCAAGCTTACCTTCATTAGCTAATATAGCAACATCTTTTAAAACCTCATGCTTTAATCTTTTTAACTGAGTTTCAAAATGGAACATAATATACACCTCTTTAATAATAAATACTTGTACTATTTTAAATGCTTAAAAAATAGTACAGCTATTAAGACTGTTAGTAAACAATTTCATCTCTATTATATCAGATTTGCACTAAAATAGTATCAACTTTTTTTCTATTTCTCCTGTTATTATCATATTTCCAAACCTTAATTATATAAAATTAAAGATAAGAGATATAAAAAAGTTTTCTTATATCTCTTACCTTTAATAAATAAGTATACTCATATTAAAATTATGTGTTTCAGTAATATCATAGGTTTACATTTTGCAAGGAATTGTATCATAATTTTAGCTAAACGGTAATTTGTTTCCTACATTTTAATACTATTTTCCCTTGCGTAGTAAAATAAATATTGTTGTGCAAAACCTGAAAGTTCATTAAATCTATCCTTTCCAAATTCCCTTATTTTCTTTAAGGAAACATCTGGTGCTAAATAGAAATGTTGCATAGCTCTTTTTACCCATACATCCACTGGAAAAGCTGAATATTTTTGCATAGAAAATAACATTATGCAATCTGCAACCTTAGGTCCTATCCCAGAAAAATTTTGAAGGCTTACATGGCAAGTATCATCATCACAACTTTTAATATAATCTAAATCATACTTTCTTGAATCTTCTATTTCTATTTCATCCAGTGTATTTTCATTCTTTATCTTTTCACATAAAACTTTAGAATTATAAATTTTATCTACAGAATCTTTTATATATTTTGCTCTAAATCCCACGCTACAACCACCAATATCTTCTAATGAAACTCCCTTTAGGTCTTCTATTCTAGGAAAAGCATAATATGTCTTTCCCTTATATTGAATAGCCTTTCCCCATTTACTACTTATATTGTTTATAGC
>CAYYWN010000128.1:0-6440 GCA_964474485.1 uncultured Clostridium sp.
ATATTTTTGTTTAATAAATTCGTTTTTAATAATGCTAAATATTTTTGAATACAAAAAAAGAGCCTCCTCCTATAAAAGGACGAAGACTCGTGGTACCACCTTTTTTCCCATTTAACGATTAGTTAAATGGCTCTTAAATAATAACGGTAAAGCACCGTCTTTGCTTACTAAATTTTCAGCAAAAATGCTCAAAAGCTACCTTCAAGAATAAGTAACATAAAAAACTTTTCAACCTATGAGTCTTTCTCTCTTAAAGTACTGTATTCTTTACTCCTCTTTATCACTGCAACATATTCATTTTAATAATTATATTATATTACTTATACCTCTAGTGTCAAGCTTTATAATTTATTACATGCATCTACTAATTGTTTTTCTTCTATTTCCTTTGGTTCAATTGGTTTTTCAAGATTCTTAAAAGCTACAGAAAGCATGAGTTTTATTCGGTTTAGTTGATTCACTTCACTAGCTCCAGGATCATAATCTACGGCTACTATATTAGCTTTTGGATAGTTTGCTTTAAGTGCTTTTATCATTCCCTTACCAGTTACATGGTTAGGCAGACATGCAAAAGGCTGCATACAAATTATATTTTGTGTTCCACCTTCTATAAGTTCTATCATCTCTGCTGTTAAAAACCAACCTTCTCCTGTTTGATTACCTAAAGATATTATTTTTGAAGCCTTAAAGGCTAGTTCTTTTATGTGTTTTGGAGGTTCAAATCTTTTACTTTCCTTTAATACTTCTCTTAAGGTTTTCCTGTAATATTCCATAGCTTTTATAGCTATATTACCAAGTATTTGAGATATTTTACTCCCTGAAAGATATTTATATTTATAATCTTCATCATAGGAAGAGTACAAAAAGAAGTCTAGTAAATCTGGCATAACAGCTTCAGCACCTTCTTTTTCAATAAGTTCTACTACATTGTTGTTTGCTGAAGGATGAAATTTAACCAATATCTCCCCTACAAGACCTACCTTTGGTTTTATTAAATCATTTATTTCTAAATTATCAAAGTCATATACTATATCCTTAATATTTTTTCTAAACTCTTTATGCTTTCCATTTGACACGTTAACCTTAATCTTTTCTACCAATTTATTATATAATTCATCGGAAGATCCTTTAATTTTTTCATAAGGTCTCACTTTATATAAAACTCTCATTAATAGGTCTCCATAAATTATACCCATAATACTTTTATTAATTAACCCTGGGGTTAAAGAAAAACCAGGATTTTTTTCTAGACCTCCTGCATTTAACGAAACTACAGGAACATTTAGAAAGCCTGCCTCTTTAAGAGCCTTTCTTAAAAACCCTATATAATTAGTTGCCCTGCATCCTCCCCCAGTTTGACTTAACATAATAGATGTATTATTAATATCGTATTTACCTGACTTAAGAGCCTGTATTAACTGACCTACCACAATTATAGAAGGATAACAAGCATCATTGTTTATATATTTTAATCCTTGCTCTACAGCTGCACTATCTACTGTAGGAAGTACTACAAGGTTATACCCACTAGCTCTAAAGGCTGTTTCTACAAATTGAAAATGAATAGGTGACATTTCTGGTGCCAATATAGTATGGCTTTTTTTCATTTCCTTTGTAAATGGTATTCTCTCATGAGTTTCTTCATTAATTACTGGTATGTATCCGGACCTTTCCCTTTCCTCCATAGAAGCTTTTAGTGATCTTAATCTTATTTTTACAGCTCCTAGGTTATTTCCTTCATCTATTTTAAGCAATGTGTATATCTTGCCTTTTTTAGCTAGTATTTCTTGCACTTGATCTGTTGTAACTGCATCGAGTCCACATCCAAAGGAAGTTAGTTGAACCAATTCTAATGAATCTTGTGTTGCAACAAAGCTAGCTGCTGCATACAATCTGCTATGATACATCCATTGATCGACTACTCTTAGTGGCCTTTCTACCTCTCCTAAATGACTTATACTATCTTCCGTAAATAC
This sequence comes from uncultured Clostridium sp., assembly GCA_964474485.1. GTDB lineage: Bacteria > Bacillota > Clostridia > Clostridiales > Clostridiaceae > Clostridium_L. The sequence continues at coordinate 1,977 of CAYYWN010000128.1, forward strand.
TGCCATATCATAGGTATTTATAAGTTCAGCTATACCATGATTTATTTCTGGATCTATATGGTAAGGCCTACCACTTAAAACAATACCCTTTTTACCAGTTCTTTTTATATATTCTAGGGCTTCTCCTGACTTTATCCTTACATCTTGCTTAAAATTGTCCATTTCATCCCAAGCCTTGTCCACTGCAGCTATAACTTCTGCATAACTTATAGAAAACTCTTTTAATTCATCATAGAGTCTTTTTGCAAGTCTTTTTTTATTTTCAAGAGATAGGAATGGATTTTTGAAATTTATATTTTTTTCTTTTATTACATCCATATTATTTTTTATTACTTCGCCATAGGATGTAACGATAGGACAATTATAATGATTATTAGCCTCTTTAATTTCATTTCTTTCATAGGCTATACATGGATAAAATATGAAATTAACACCTTTGTTTATAAGACTCATAACATGTCCATGTACTAATTTTGCAGGATAGCAAACGGATTCTGATGGTATAGTTTCCATTCCTAAATCTAGTATGTTTTTAGAAGACCTTGGGGATAATTCTACTCTAAACTTAAGTTCCGTAAAAAACTTATACCAAAATGGATAATTTTCGTATACATTAAGAACCCTTGGTATTCCTACTTTCCCTCTTTTTGCTTCTTCTATCGGTAACGATTTGTACTCAAATAATCTTTTATATTTATACTCATATAAATTGGGAAGTTCTGTACTTAAACTCTCTTTCCCTTCGCCTCTTTCACACCTATTACCAGATATAAACCTTTGGTTATTTGGAAAGCTATTTATAGTAAGCAAACAATTATTTGCACAAAGTCCACACCTTCTCATGGTACTTTCCACTTTAAAGTTCACAAGTTCTTTTTCTTTTAACAAAGTACTTTCTCTATTCTCTATATATCTTTCCTTAGCTATTATAGAGGCTCCATAAGCTCCCATAAGACCTGCTATATCAGGCCTTACAACTTCTCTATTAGAAATTAGCTCGAAACTTCTTAAAACTGAGTCATTATAAAAAGTCCCCCCTTGGACAATTATCTTTTTACCCATGTCTTTAGGATCTCTAATCTTTATTACTTTAAAAATAGCATTTTTTATAACAGAATAGGAAAGTCCCGCAGAAATATCTGCTATAGTAGCCCCTTCTTTTTGCGCTTGCTTTACTCTAGAATTCATAAATACAGTACATCTAGACCCTAAATCTACAGGTGCTTTTGATTCAAGTGCTTCTTTTGCAAAGTCTTCTACTGTAAGACCTAATGACTTTGCAAAAGTTTCAATAAATGATCCACACCCAGAAGAGCAAGCTTCATTTAGAAGTATGCTATCTATAACTCCATCCTTAACTTTTAGACATTTCATATCTTGTCCACCAATATCTAATATAAATTCTACCCCTGGTAGAAAATTATTTGCTGCTTTGTAGTGAGCTATAGTCTCTATTTCTCCAATATCTATTTTAAATGCGGACTTCATTAAGCCTTCACCATATCCAGTAACTGCTGAATTTATAATTTTAGCTTCTTTATGTATCTTCTTATATATATCTTTTAATATCTCTGTAATGAGTTTTAATGGATTTCCTTTATTGCTTCCATAAAAAGAATATAATATTTCTTTATCTTCTCCCATTAACACAAGCTTAGTTGTGGTAGATCCTGCATCTATTCCTAAATAGCAATTTCCTTTGTATGTGGAAATGTTACCCTTCCTTGTAGTTGTTAAGTTATGTCTTTTGTCAAAGGATTTTTTCTCATCTTCATCTTTAAAAAGAGGCATTAGCCTTTCAACCTCATGACTTTGATTTACATTTAGCACGTCTAATCTTTTTATGAGCTTAAAAAAACTAATTGTTTTAGAGTTACTAGAATATAAAGCCGCTCCCATAGCTACAAATAGCTGTGAATTTTTAGGAAATATAACCTGATTATCTTCTAGCTTTAATGTTTCTTTAAATCTATCTCTTAATTCAGATAAAAAATATAAAGGTCCACCTAAAAAAGCTATATTTCCCCTTATCGGCTTACCGCAGGCAAGTCCACTTATAGTTTGGTTTACTACTGCTTGAAAAATTGAAGTTGCTAAATCTTCTTTTCTAGCCCCTTCATTTAAGAGTGGTTGAATGTCCGTCTTTGCAAATACCCCACACCTAGCTGCTATAGGATATATAAGTTGATGATTTTTAGATAATTCATTTAACCCCGTAGCATCTGTTTGCAAAAGCGAAGCCATTTGGTCTATAAAAGCACCAGTACCTCCTGCACAGGTTCCATTCATTCTTTGTTCTATACCACCTTTAAAGTAGGTTATTTTTGCATCTTCTCCACCTAACTCTATAGCTACATCTGTTTGTGGAATTAACCTTTCTACTGTGGTTGTGGATGCAACAACTTCTTGAACAAAATCTATATCCAACCATTTTGAAACTGAAAGCCCACCAGACCCCGTAACATTTATAGTAACAAAACTCTCTTTATATTCGTCTTTTACACTAGTTAAAATCTCTTTGATTGAATTCTTAATATCTGAATAGTGCCTTCTGTAATCACCATATATTAAATTATAGTTTTTATCCATAATTACTACCTTTACTGTAGTAGATCCTACATCTAGCCCCATGTGTAATACATCCTTCATATATATATCAACTCTTTCCTTAAATAATTATAAAACTGTATGCATACACTAAATAACTCTATCTAGAAATCATATCATTATGAAATAACCTAGTCAATTATCTTAGATTATTCTTTACCTTTTTTTATCTATTAATCTCACTTTTCTATATATATCGTGGCATTATAATATTTATGATTTTCACTATAAATTTTCATGAAGTTTCTTTTCATTGTATATTATATGATTTATTAGTTAAGAATGTAAATGTAATCTTTAATTTATTATATACACTAAAATATATATTTGGGAGGATTAAAATGAGTTATTTTCAAAAAGCAAACGAATTATACAACAGCCACTCCTACAAGCAAGCAATAAATCTATATAAGAAGGCTATTGAAAACAAAGAAAATGAGGCTTGTGCTCATTATAATTCAGCGGTTTGTCTTATTAAATTAAAAGAATATGAAAAATCAATATTACACCTAAAATCTGCCCTTGTTTTAAAACAAGATAGTAAGTATTATTTTAATCTTGCCTATTGCTATTCTATGATTGGCAATAGCCCTAAATCCTTATTATATTTTAATACATCTTGGGCAATGAACCATGAAGATGAAGATTGTAATAAAGCAATAAACTTAATTTTAAAAAATTACATTAAATAACTATAATATAATGACAAATTGAACTAATTTCTATTTATGACCTAAATCGTTGAATTTACTCATGCTGCATATATTATATCTAACTGTGCTTCAAATAGTTCCTCTGGAGTTATGTATGCCTTCGGGTGGACTGTTAACTTAAAGCAGTCCATAAATTTAGTTCATAAATACTTAAAGAAATCTGGCATTTTTATATTTTCTTGGCATAACCCATTGATGCATTGTATAAAAGCAGAAGACAATACATATTCCATTTTTGGATCATATTTGGATGAAGCAACTATTGATTTAACAAAAGCCAATCAAGCAATGCAACTAAAAAATTGGAAATTATCTTCATATATTAATGAACTGTCATCTGCAGGATTTAAAATTGACAAGTTGATTGAAGAAACTGATAAGGACATTCTTAACAAGGAACATGATTTTACACTAAAATACTATTCAAAGCACAAGGCTAAATTAATAAATATTTCGTTTATTATTAAAGAAATTAAATTATAAAACTTGTATAGTATTAGCATAACCGTTAGTTCATATTTTTCTTACTTTTACGAATTAAAAAAGTGATTTTAGTAACAAACTACTTTATTAAAAGTTAGATAAATAACAAAGAATCTAGATCATTAGTAGAAATGTTTGCTAAAGAGCATGAATAGTATTTTGCATATTTTGAAGTATATAGAAATAGAAGTTGCACTTTAGAATTGAAGGTAAATAAATGTTATCAAAATAGGATATGCCACAAAAGCTTGTAATGAAATTTTACAATATGGCTTTGAAAAACTAGGAATTCATACAGCAGTTGCAAAATGTAATGCTTATAATAAATCATCACGGAGATTGTTTGAACGTCCATCTATGCGTAAATAAGGGGGGATATATTATGTATATAATTAAAGATAGTGAAAGAAAAAATACTATAGAGGCTTATGATGAAGAAGGGAATCTTGTAGGAGAAGCGATATTTTCTCCTTTTAAGGCTTCAGACATACATGAGAAACCTAGAATTAACATTTATTTTGATATTAACGTTAATAATATTGAAGGCAGAAATGAATTAAAAGATAAAATGTTTGATGAAATAATAAAATGTTCACGAACTATAAAGGAGAACTATAAAGATTTTTTAGTGAGAGTTTACCATTGTTGTTTTTCAGATAAT
>CAYYWN010000129.1:0-6419 GCA_964474485.1 uncultured Clostridium sp.
CAGGAGCGCAAGGCCAATCACCTTCGCCGGCGTTTGCCGCATGGAAATGGCTGGTGTAATATATTGCCGTACAGAAATATATTTGCAGGGATGATATTGCATTTAAAGCAATTTTTAGTCTTTCATGTCCATGCTGGTTGATCTCAAACCTTACTTGTGGCTGTTTAACAAGCATGATGGTGCGAAGTGCTCCGAAGTTGCCTCTGTACTCTGTGATTTGTTGCTTGTACGTAGGGGGCAAAATGCGAGATATGGATTGGGCGGAGTTTGGCAGATCCACATGGTTTCAAGTTTTTCGGATTGTTGCCGATAAACAAGTGATGCCAGAGCATACCTTGTGTTTTTGAACTTTTACTTATGTTATCATTATTTTCAGTTAATACCTTCTTTATTATTTCTTTTTCCATACTAGATATATGTTGTTCTAGATTAAAACTACTGTTTAAATTAGATGTGATATCATAAATATTATCCTTAGCGTTCTTTAAGTCCTTATTTATTATTCTAGTATCAAAATGACTTTGTGTTAGAATTGAATTATGTTCAGCCATATTTATAGCAGATTCTATTACATTTTTCAGCTCTCTTATATTACCTGGCCAATTATATTCTAAGAGCCTCTTTACCATATCTTTATCTATCCCTCTTATATTTTTATTTAAAATTTTGTTATATTTTAAAATTAACCTTTCTACAAATATAGGTATATCTTCTTTCCTTTCCCTTAGTGGTGGTATATTAATTCTCATTACACTTAACCTATAGTAAAAATCTTTTCTAAGCTTTCCACTTTCTATAAGCTTTTCTGGTTCTTCATTTAATGTGGCTATTATTCTTACATCAATATCTATAGTTTTGCTACTTCCAATAGGCCTTACCTTTTCCTCTTGAAGCACTCTTAAAAGTTTAGATTGAAGATATGGCTCTAAGGAATTAACTTCGTCTAGCAATATTGTACCATGATTTGCCTCCTGAAATAGACCTTTTTTATTTTCAGCTCCTGTAAATCCTCCCTTTTCCGTCCCAAAAAGCATTCCCTCAAGTAATGTTCCTGGAATAGCCGCACAATTTACAGCTATAAAAGGCTTATTCTTCCTTAGGCTAGCATAATGAATACTGTGAGAAAACACTTCTTTACCTGCACCAGTTTCCGCATATATAAGCACAGTGGAATTAGACTTGCTAGACCTTCTAGCTTTTTCTATAGCATCTTTCATAGCACCATTGTTTCCGTATATATCATCAAAGGTATAGTGTTTTGTATTATTTTCATCTAAATTTTGTAGTCTGTATATTTTTTCTGTAAGCTCTTCTAATTGAGTGGTATCTTTTGCTATCTCCATTACACAAATGGTTTTATTATCTACAATTACAGGTATTGTTGTATTTATAGTAGTAATTTTTTTCTTATGACCACTATCATAATGTTGTATTAAATCTACAATCTTTTCACCACTTTTTAATGCACTCATTATAGTAGAATCATGATCTTTCACCTCTTTTAAATATTCATTCACCTTTTTCCCCAAAACTTTCCTTGGATCTATGCCTTCAACCTTGCTCATAACACTATTATAGTATATGGTCTTTCCATCAGAGTCTACTATATGAATTCCTTCATCTAAATTTTCTAATAAACATTGTAATATATGTTCTGCATAAGACAAATAAATTTCCTCCTCTCACACTATTTAAGAAACTATGCGAAATTTCCCCCTCTTATTTAAGCGGAGTAGTTCACATAACTACTCCATATCCTCTTTAGTGTAATAAACTATACCCATGGACTTAGGACCTACATGCATTCCTATTACAGGTCCTATGTCACATATATTAATATCTATGTTTATCTTTTCCTTTATTATATTAACTAATTTATTTGCCTCATCTTTGCAATTTATATGATGAACTACTACTTCTCCAATTCCATATCTATTAGTATCCTCAATCATCTTATCTACTAATGTTAATAGGGCCTTTTTCTTAGTTCTAATTTTAGTTAATACGGTGGTCTTACCATTTTTCACTGTTAAAATAGGTATTATCTTAAGTACATTTCCTATAAGACTGCTGGCTCCACCGATTCGTCCACCTTTTCTTAAATACTCAAGATTATCTGGTATAAACAAAAATTTACTTCTTTTTATATTATCTTCTGCTATCTTTTTAACTTCTTTTAATTCTTTCCCATCTTTTGCAGCTCTTGCAGCTACAATTGCCGCAAATCCAAGTTGCATAGAATTAGACTTAGAGTCTAATATATCTATCTTTGCATCTTTATACTCTTCTAATATCATATCTTTAACCATATTAGCTGTAGAAAATGTTCCACTCATATAAGAAGATAAAAATATGCATAAAAGACTATTCCCTTTTTCTACAACCTTTTTCATTTGCTTATGTATATCATGAATACTAGGTTGTGAAGAAGTTGGTATTCCTTTTTCCTCCATTATATTGTAAAACTCTTCATTTTTCATGTGACTTTCTTTAAAATTTTTGTCCTCAAATAATATATTTAAAGATACTATATTTATACCTAATTTATTTATAATATCCTTAGGTATATAACTTGTACTATCAGTTAAAATTTCTACTGCCATCAATATATCTCTCCTATTATGAAATATTTATCTAGAAACACTTGCATTAATATATTAATTCTAACATACTTTTTCTTTAAGGTGCATAAATTTTTGCTCTTATTTTTAGTAAATAGTATCATACACCTAAATATATGAATTATTCGCCTATGCTATTAACATATAAATTTGCCTATATTTTTCTATTGATTTATAATATGATTACAATCAGTGAAAAATTTAAATTAATATAATAAGAAGGATGTAAAAAATATGAATATAAATAATGTTGATATTTACTTAAGGGAGCATGGTATCAAACCCTCATACCAAAGAAAAAGAGTTTTAGAGCATCTAATAGAGCACCATGATCATCCTACTGTTAATCAGATATATGATACTTTAATAGGGGAAATACCAACGCTTTCAAAAACTACAATATATAATACCTTAAATCTTTTTACTCTAAAAAAGATAGTTGAAATCATTACTATAGAAGGAACTGAAACAAGATATGATCTTTTCAATCCTAAACCTCATGCACACTTCAAATGTGATAAATGCCAAATTGTATATGATATAGATTTAGATTTTAGTAAGATTGCAAACGAAGACTTAAAAAATTATATTGTAAAGGATCAATATATTCACTTTATAGGAATATGTCCAAGTTGTTCTAAAAAAGCATAGTACAAGACTACAATAAAAAAAGTCTATTTATGACACTACTGAAAAATATCTTATTTTTCAGTAGTGTCACTATTTATAGCCTTTTTTTATTTTGATTGACTTATTCAATATTAATAACATATATAAATCTATTTTAACTATCACCTTTAATTATAGCCCCAGACTTTGTACTTGTGTTATCTACCAAATTTCTTTTATAAAATATGCAAAAACATATACTTGTTGTTATAGACGCTAAAATATCTGCTACAGGCTCAGCTAATAACACAGCCTTAAGTTTATTTTCAAAAAACATAGGCAATATAAATATAAGGGGTATTAACAACACTATCTTTCTTAATAATGCCATAATTAAAGATATTTTTGCTTGTCCCAAGGCAAGAAATGTTTGCTGACAAGCTATTTGAGCACCAAACAACAAAATTCCTGCAAAAAATATTCTTATACTCATAGATGTAATTCCCACAAGCTCTGTCTCCTTGTTAAATATTAATACGAAAATTTCTGGAAATAGCATTAATAAACCCCACATAATTACTGTATAAGTTATACAACTTATAAATAAGAGCTTAAAAGTTTTCTTTACCCTATGTAGATTTTTAGCTCCATAGTTGTAACTTATAATAGGCTGTGCCCCTTGTGATAGGCCAATTATAGGAAGTGTTACTATTTGCATAATGCTACTCATTATAGTCATAGCACCTACCGCCAAATCTCCACCATAAATTTTCACCTTATTATTTAAAGATATTAAAACCAAACTTTCAGTAGATTGCATTATAAATGGAGATACACCAAGAGCCATAATAGATAAAATCATACTAATATCTGGGGTTAAATGTTTCCTCCTAATTTTAATGGTACTTTTATGTCCGAGCAAGAAATGTAATACCCATAAAGCTGAAATTATTTGAGCTATTATAGTGGCTAAGGCCGCTCCTTTAACTCCCATATCAAATACAAATATAAATATAGGGTCAAGTATTATATTTATAATTGCGCCAGCTACTACCGTTATCATACCTATTCTAGCAAAACCTTGAGTATATATAAATGGGTTCATACCTAATGCTATCTGTACAAATATGGTACCTATAAGATATAAGGTTAAGTAATCCTTGGCAAATCCAATGGTCGCTTCACTAGCACCAAAAGCCCAAAGTATAGGCTCTTTAAATATCATAAATAATACAGTTAAAATTGCTCCTAATATTAATAACATAGAGAAACTATTTCCCATTATTTTTTCTGCTCCCTCACCATCACCTTCACCCATTTTAATAGCAGCAAGTGGAGCTCCACCCATTCCAATAAGTGAGCTAAAAGCTGATATTATCATAATAATCGGAAAGGCTATTCCAACTCCTGCCATAGCTATATCGCCACCAGGCATTCGCCCTATAAAAATTCTATCCACTATGTTATACAAAACATTTACAAGTTGAGCCAGAATAGCTGGTAAAGCTAGTCCTAATAAAAGCTTTCCTACAGATCCTTTACCTAAATCTGTTGATTTTTCAATCAATTCATCATCCCCTTTATAAATAAAAACTTAATACCACTACTAATGTTATTATATAGTTTTTATACTTTTCCTCCTAATAATACTTATATTCATATGAATATCACACATTTTTCTGAGAAGTTTTACCTTAAATCAATTCCAGTAACTTCCTAAGTCAGAGTTTGGTATTATTAATATTTTTGGATTTTTACCTGGATCTACCCTTGTTATGATATCGCGCATTGATGTTTCATCCATAGATACACATCCCCCTGTAGATCCACTCCCATTACAGTGTAAAAATATTGCTCCACCTTTATCTTGCACTTGCCCATTGTTATAATCTGTAACTAAAGCATACTTGTACTGCTTTGGATAGCTTGCTAAATGTTCATAATCACCACCTGGATTGTTATATATGAGTCTATTATATGTAGAGCTACCGCTATTTAAATCCCAATACATTTCATCCGTTACTTTAGTATAACCATATTTTGCTCCTGGGTTATTTGCAACTCCAAAAGCTGAAATTATATTTAGCACCCCAGCTGGAGTCTTATCGGTAGACTGTTTCCTATTAGACATATACGCTAATCCATTACTTCCAAGTCTTCCTGAAGTTTCAGTTATCACCTTCCAGTCTTCACCACCTTTTTCATAAAATTTTATATTGCAATAGCTTGTTCCCATTCCTTTTGCAGTAACTAAAACCATTTGTCTTGAATTTGAAAATGCTTGGTGTTTGAATCCTTTTTTATATTCTTCACTTGAATCACTAGTTACAGTAACGTTATCATTTGACTTATTGGTAACTTTTATATTGCTGGCTATTTTTTCAACCTTTTTATTCTGTTCTTCATCTTTCTTCTTCTGTTCCTCATCTTTCTTCTTATCTTCTTCAGTATATGCTTTTATATACTTGGCACTTGCCCAACCTTCCTTTTCTTTATGTTTAATTTTATACCATCCATCTTGCTCACCAAATACCTGTAGTATACTTTTTTCTCCTATTGTATATTCAATGTCTTCATTTGGTGCATTTCTAAGATTAACTTCTGTAATAGTTTTCCCTATGAAATCTTTCTTAACAAATTCAGACTCTACTTTTAAGTTCTCTTCTTTATCATTTATCTTTATTTCTTCAACAGGAGCTTTCTTTTCTATAAAAGTGTCTTCAGCCAAATTGTTTTCCTCCTTCAAAGTGGCTATATTATGTTGATTTACTATAAATAAACTTGCAATTATTCCTATACCAACTAATATAATTATTGCAAAAGCAATTATATTAGTCTTTTTATTCTTTACTGATCTTATTATTTTTTTGGTCATAATGTTATTCCCCCTCTGTTTTTATACACAATTCATTACACCTATACATTATTTGTAATTGCTATTAATTAAGTTTCATGTTATTATAATTAAGCAGTTGGTACGAATAGTGCTAATTACTTGGAGCCTAGCTTTCCTTCGCCGGTAGCTAGGCTCCTTCATTTATCCCATTGCTAACCGCTTTATAGGCTGAAACTCATATTCATAATTTCAGATGAGTGCTTAAAGATTAAGCGAATATCACCTAAACCTAAGAATCACTTGATTTTTATACATAAAATGCTAAAATTAACCCTGTATTTTGTACATAAATT
>CAYYWN010000130.1:0-6389 GCA_964474485.1 uncultured Clostridium sp.
AGACAATTAATATAAAGTTTACCATTACTAGATCCACAATTAACTTGAAGCTATAATTAAATCAATAATACATTTATTAAAGATGATATTATATCCCCTTTAAACCTAAAGACTTATGAATTTAAAGTTTTGTTCCTTTAAATACTTAATGATCTCTGGTAGTGCCTCTACAGTTGTTTCTTTAGAGGATGAGTCATGCAAAAGTATTATTACCCTGTCTTTATTTGAAACAGTATCCTTGATTTTTTGGAGTTGTGCTTCTACTGGTACATTGCTATATTCTGAATCACCATTTAGAGCGTTCCAATCTATATATTTAATATTCATGTCTTTTAATACATTTTTATATGGATCTTTGTAATCTTCAAAGGATCCCCCTGGGAATCTAAAAAAGTCACTTTTATAATCTTCTCCTAGGATATCCTTTAAAACCCTCTCTGTACTTTCCACTTCACTTATGAAGTTTTCCTTTGATGAATAAACTATATTAAAATCATGAGTATAAGAATGGTTACCTATTGAATGTTTTTTTAATTTTATATCTTTAATTATGTCTTTATTGTTCTTTGCCATTTCTCCAGTTATAAAAAATGTAGCATTGATATCGCTTTCTTCTAGTATATCTAAAATCTTAGGTGTTACATTGCTACTTGGCCCGTCATCAAAAGTTAAATATGCCACCTTATGATTATTTAACATTATATCTTTTTCACTATTTGGCTTTTCTTCTTCATATGATTCATTCATAGGTTTAGACTCTTTAGATTTAATTGTATTATGCTCTACTGATATCCCATTACTTTGATCTACCTTGTGCGCTCTATAAGAAAATAAATAAATCCCTAATATAGTACTTATAATATATATTGAAATTAAAAATATAACATATCTAAAATTCTGCTTCATATTATTACCTCTTACCATTAATACATGTAAATTTATATATACCCATTCATTTTGACACTCAATTCTGAATCTTCAATATTTCTTTAAATTATATCACTATAATCACTATCTTTGAATATATTTCGTTTAACAAATTTCTCTATATTTTTCAAATATAGTTATACGCTTCTATACTTTCCCATATTTTTCTCTTATACCATCTAAAACAGTATCTATATTCTCTTTACCTATACTTTCTTTATCATCTTTTAATGAAAGTAAACTAAGTTGTTCTGTATAAGTATTCGTCAAATTGCTTAAATTTATACCTAAAAGCCTAACTGGTTCACCCCTCCAACACTTGTCAAAAAGTTCCGTCGCTATCTTACATATTATTTTTGTAGCATTTGTTGGATTTAATATTTTTCTTTGGTGAGAATAGCTTTTAAACTCATTAGTTTTTATATTTATACCTATAGAATAACAATATTTATTATTTTTTCTTAATCTATATGAAACCTTATTTGCTAACTCCAAAATTACCTTATGAGCCTTTTCTCTATGCAATAAATCTACAGATAATGTAACTTCATTACTTATATTTTTAATATCCTCTTCATCATATTCTACTTTGCTAAAATCTATTCCATTTGCATAGTTCCATATAAGCTCTCCCATACTTTTTAATTTATCTTTAATTAAACCTTTATCACTATTGGCAAGCTCCCCTATGGTGTATATATACATTAAATTCAAGGTCTTTTTTGCACTTTTACCTACCATAAATAATTCCTCTACAGGAAGATGCCATAATTTCATTTCTATTTCTTCTTTAAAAATTGTATTAACCTTATTAGGCTTCTTTAATTCAGATGCCATCTTTGCTAATAATTTATTTGTAGATACACCAATACTTACTGTAAAATTAAATTTTTCTTTTATTTCTTTTCTTATTATTTCAGCTAACTGCAAAGCATCTTCTCTTTTATTAATACCCATATCTAAAAAACATTCATCTATAGAATATTTTTGGATATAGGGAGTGTAATTATGTAAAAATTCAAACATCCTCTTACTATACTCTTCATAAATTTTAAAATTAGGAGGAATTATAATTAAACCATTGCACTTTTTTCTAGCTGAATATAAACTTTCACCGGTGGTTATTCCATGATGTTTTGCTTTATCCGACTTAGCTAAAACAATTCCTCTTCTACTGTTTTCATCCCCTCCTATTACAGAAGGCACAAGCCTTATATCTAACTTTTCTCCATTTTTAAGTTTATCTGCTGCACTCCAAGATAAATAAGCTGAATTAACATCTATATGAAATATTATCTTTTCCATATCAACAACTCCTGTATTTATATTAATATTTTTTACTATGATTATATCATTAAAGCTTTTGATATTTCAGAACCTTTGTTTTTCTAATTATTTATAAATAATTAGCACTTAATAAAATTAATTAGTATATCTTTTTAAAAAACTATTGCATTATCTTTCAATATACGGTATAATTCTAATTGTCGCTTAGGGGTATAGCTCAATTGGTAGAGTAGCGGTCTCCAAAACCGTTGGTCGTAGGTTCGAGCCCTACTACCCCTGCCATATGTAAAACTAGTAGAATCAATGGTTCTACTAGTTTTTTATTTTCTTCAAAAATGGGTTCCAAATGATTGTTAATGCAACGTCAATAGAAAAAGGGGCCATCTTAAAATGATTTTAAAAATCATTTTAAGATGGCCCCTTTCTTTATTTTACATAAAATAATCATCTTATATCTTCATGTCATATATTCTAAACCTATAGTTGTATATATATATATTGTTAATTCATATTATCACTTTAACTAAAAGAAAAATCCAAAGCCACATCCACAAAAAAGTAGTAATAATATTATCACCAAATCAAAATCATCATTACAATTATTATTATGATGATGATGATGATGATGATGGCAACGATCGCCTCCAGAATTACAGCTATTCCCTCTTATTGAAACATTTTGATTTATTATTAAGTTTTCTATTATTTTTCTTCCTTCAGGGTCATCCATAAGTTGCTTTATTATATCTTCATTTATCATATATACATTCTCCTTTTATATATTTCAAGGAGTACCTAATAATTATGAATCAAATAAATGTACTTATACATAATTATTGTTACTCCTTAAGTACAGTTAATGTTTCATATTATATATTATGAATGAATGTATCATTTGTTGACAAAATAATTATTTTATAATATACATTTCATAAAATAACTAAAAAACCACCAGAATTTACTGGTGGCTTTTTAATTATATTATTTTGAATCCTAAGTCTTTTACTTTTTCTTCTATAATCTCAAAATTGTCAGTTCTCATTCTCACGACTATCTCCATAACATCTATAACGCTTTTTGGATCTACCACTACAAAGCTTATTATATCTGCATTGTTTTCTGCAAGTACATTTGAAAGTTTTGAAATTTGTCCTGGAACATCATAAGCCATAACAGCTAACCTTTGTCCCTTATTCAATCCAAACAATAATGTAAATTGTTCAAATACTGCATGGTGGGTTAATATACCTTCGAAGTCTCCTCTATCATTTATAACCGCAACAAAGGATATATTCATTATCTCTAAAAAGTATACTGCTTTTTCCATCTCTTCAGCAGGTGATATAGTAGGTATATCTTTTCTCATAACTACTTCTACATTAAAATCAGATAAAAAACATTGTTTATCTTCGCATTTTTCATAATAAAACTCATAAATCCTATCCTTAGATATTGCTCCATAAAATTTATCTCCCTCTACTACCGGTAAAGATAAAAATTTATTTTCACTCATAACTTCAAGAGCATGACCAATTGTAGTTTTAGGACTAACTGTAATTAGTTTTTCTTTAGACAGCATTATATTTTTTACTAACATTTCCCCATCTCCTTTTAAGTCAATTATCATAAAATTTTAAAATTAGTAATATATAGTTATTATACCTTAAAGCATTCTATAAATTCAAACTATTTCTTTAAATCATTAACTACAAAAGTATGCTATTTTAATTCTTTAATACTTTTTATATTGCTTTTTATTACATCAATATAGTCTTTTTCTTCATTGTATTTTTCTAAATAAATTATTTGAGTATTATTACTTTTTATTGCATCTTCAGCTAGCAAATCTTTTTTTTCTAAAAAAATTATAGATTTTGAATCCTTTAATATTTTACTGGCATTATCTTTATTAAATTCTTTTAATTTAATTGTTTTAACATTAGTTAAACCTAAAGAATTTAACATATAATCAAACTTATCCTCACTTATAATTAGTGAATATGTATTTAATTTACTAGTAGCTTCTTTCATTTCTTCTTCCACTATAGAAATTTCTTTTAATTTCTTTTCATAATTTTTTTCATAAAGCTGCCTGTTCACAGGATCCTTTTCTTCTATAGCATTTTTTATATTAGATAAAGCTATCTTATATTCCTCTATTCCTAACCAGTAATAAGGATTTTCTTTTATTTCTTTATCACCGTATTTTTTAGGATTATCAAGTAGACTTAACTTTACTCCTCTTGAAACATTTACAGCTGATAATCTGTCTTTTTTTAATTTAACTGTAAATGTATCCATCCAAGGTTCTAAATTCCCTCCATTATAGAAAAACAAATCTTTTTTTTCTATATTGCTTACGGAGTCCTCTGTATACTTATATTCCCAAATCTCTTGTTCAGTTTTAAACATATATTCAACATTATGTTTATCCTGAGTTATATCTTTTACAATATAATAAAGAGGTTTACTCGTAACAACAATATTTAAATATTTTTCGCTACTTTCTTTTTCTCCACTAATAGCTGAACTTTTAACTATTCCAAATCTATAGGTAGCAGCAAAAATAACTATTACTATTATATTAATAGTTAATACTCCATATATCCATTTTTTCATCAATCTCACCTCAAAAGATGTAGTATTTTTAAAATATGCAAATAAAATTATGTACATTTTTATTAGGGTTACAATTTAAGTAACTTTTTATACATACTAATTATACGTTAACTTATTAAATAAAGATACCAAAATCATTTTACCTTTTTATATTACTTAGAACCTTTCTCCATAATATTATCGTATATCTACCATATATTCATATTGCATTCTTTCCCATATACTGTATGGTACACTATATAAATATTACGCCTCTTTCTTTTTCATGCCTTTTGATATAAAATGTTCATATGTGTTTATTTTTACTTTTAGGAGGTGACGGTGATTGTATCACCATTTTTATGAATTTTATTGTAAATAACGTAGAAGAAACTTTAAATATAGGAGAGCAAATAGGTAATCTTTGCAACGCTGGAGATATTATATGTATAATAGGTGATTTAGGTGTTGGCAAAACCCACCTTTCTAAGGGTATAGCTAAGGGATTAGGTATTAAGGAACATATTACGAGTCCTACCTTTACTATTGTAAATGAGTATGATAGTGGAAGATTAAAGCTATATCATTTTGATGTATATAGAGTTAATGACCCTGATGAAATTTATGAATTGGGCTTTGATGAGTATATATTTGATAATGCATTAAGTATTATAGAGTGGGCTGATTATATAGAAAGCCTTATACCAAAAGAACATGTGAAAATAATATTATCTAAACTTAATGATTTAGGTGAAGACGTAAGAAATATTGAAATTATACCTAATGGAGAAAGATATAATTATATAAAGGAGATTAAAATATGAAGATACTTAGCGTAGATTCATCTAGTTCAACAGCTAGTGTTGCAATTTTAGAAGATGATAGATTACTTGGAGAAATAAATTTTAATTATAAAAAACAGCATTCAGTATTATTACTAACCATGATAGATACTTTATTAAACAGTATCTCTTTAGATATAGATGAAATAGATGGATTCGTTATATCAAAAGGTCCTGGTTCTTTTACAGGGCTTAGAATTGGAATGGCAACCATAAAAGGTTTAAGCTTTTCATCAAATAAGCCCTTTATTTCAGTATCTTCCCTCGATGCATTAGCTCGTAATATATATGGATTCTCTGGTATTATATGCCCCATTATGGATGCATTAAGAGATAATATTTATACTAGCCTTTATCAATATGAGAATGGAAACCTTATTCAAATCATGAATTATACTTCTCTATCTATAGATGAATTAATAATTCACTTAAAATCTTATAATAAAGAAGTTTGTTTTGTTGGTGATGCTATAAATTTGCACAAGGATAAATTAACATCACAACTACCTAAAGTTATATTTGCCCCCTATGACCTTAATTATATAAGAGCAGCTTCATTAGGTATTATAGGTATTAGTAAATTAAGCAATGGTGAAAATGATGATATAAATAATTCTGCTCCTGTTTATCTTAGAAAATCTCAAGCCGAAAGAGAATATGATGAAAAGCAGTTGTCTTTAGGTCATGAATAATATAACCATTTTTCCTATGACCTATGAAGATATAGATGATGTT
>CAYYWN010000131.1:0-6300 GCA_964474485.1 uncultured Clostridium sp.
AGAGATGTATTCCTTATAAGCAAACTCCACCTGAGTCTAAGAATCACTTGATAAAAGGTCGTATTAAAATAAACTAAATGTATGAATTTATCCATATATTAACCAGATTGAAAGTAACTTTTAATCTGGTTAATATATTTTAAAATATTTATTATACTTTAAGATGCTTAATATACTATAATATAATATGTGAGCGTCTTAAAGTATTATTTTTGATATGCTTTAAGATAAATATAAATATAAGGAAAGATTTTATGAAAGCTTTAAGCATAGAAGAGTTAAGGGCATTAGACTTATTTAATGAATTAAAGGATGAGACCTTGCATAAACTTTGCTTTTTTGGAATAAAAAAGACTTATAAAAAAGGTCATGTTGTATTTAGAGATAAAGAAAAAGTAAATACTATGTATATAGTTCTAAAAGGAAAGTTTTCTCTTTATAAAATAGGAGAAGATGCAAAAAGACGAGTTATATATATATTAGGAAGGGATAAAATATTAAATGATGTTATACTAGATGACCTTCCTGCATCTATAAACTGTGAAGCCTTTGAAGAGGGTGAGCTTTTACTTTTAAATAAGAATAATTTTCTTCAATGTATGGAAGAGGATTTTAATCTTACTAAAGTAGTTTTAAACTCACTTTCAATTAAGGTTAGAAGACTCTATAGGCAACTTAATAATACAAATCCAAATAAAAAGATAGAAAAGAAAATAGCCTCTAAACTTTGGAAGCTTTCTAAAGATTATGGTATAGAGGTGGAAGAAGGAACAGAAATAGATTTATATATTAGTATAACCTATCTAGCAGATATGCTAGGTAGCCAAAGAGAAACCATTTCAAGATCTTTAAAAGTTTTAGATGAGAAAAATTTAATTAAGTTAAATAATAAAAAAATTATTGTTAAAGATAAAGATGAACTTGCTAGGTTCTTTAAAGGACTGTGATTAATATCACAGTCCTTTTGCTCTTTTATAGGTACAATAAAAATATAAGTAAAATAAAGAAGGGGGACATGTTATAGCATGTTTAGTGAAGAAATTAACAAGGTATCCGAGGCGGCAGAGGGTAAATCACATTTATTAAAAAAGAATGGTATTGGATACATGTTATCTGCAACACTTGCAGGACTTTATATTGGATTTGGAGTAATGCTAATTTTTACAATAGGGGGTGTTTTGAGGGCAGCAAATTCACCAACTACTAAGGTAGTTATGGGTGCATCTTTTGGAGTAGCACTTAGCTTGATTATATTTGCTGGTGCGGAATTGTTTACGGGAAATAATTTTGTTATGGCTATAGGATTTCTTAAAAAAACCGTTACCCTAGGGGAAGCTATTAAGGTTTGGGTAGCTAGCTTTTTTGGGAATCTTTTAGGTGGAGTTATTGGAGCATACCTTTTTTATGCATCAGGACTTGCTATAGGACCTGTAGGAAAGTTTATAGAATCAGCATGTATAAGTAAGATGTCAGCAGAGCCACAGGAACTAATAGTTAGAGGGATTTTGTGTAATATGTTGGTATGTCTTGCAGTATGGTGTACTTTTAAGATGAAAGAAGAAACAGGAAAATTAATAATGATATTTTGGTGTCTTTTTGTGTTTATAACAGCTGGATTTGAACATTCTGTAGCCAATATGACGCTTCTTAGTATTGGGCTATTAATACCTCACGGAGCCTCAGTAACTTTTAGTGGATTTGTTTACAACTTAGGATTTGTTACACTGGGTAATTTTATTGGAGGAGCATTATTCTTAGCTCTACCATATTATTTAATATCAAAAAAATAGTAAGAGGTGATTGTCATGGGATATAAAATTAATAAAGAAGATTTTGATAAGGTTCTACAAGAAGTTTCAAAAGAATATAAGATTTTTGCACCAAAGGTTTTAAAGGGTAAAGGGACATTTTCCGACACAGATTCTATAAAATATGGTGAAATTAAAAGTGTAGATGAAATAGAATTTGATAAAAAGTCTAATTTTTCATATAAAGAAACTTTAATACCTATAACTGAAACTCTATTTTACTTTAATGAGGATGAGTGGATAGAGCCTAAAGCTGAAGAAAAGGGCATGATAATATTTCTAAGAAGTTGTGATATGAATTCTTTAAGGAGAATAGACAATATATATTTAAAAAATGGAGCTGAAGATCCTTATTACAAAAGACTTAGAGAAAAGGCTAAATTCATACTTATAGGTTGCAAAGAAAGCTTTGAGAATTGTTTTTGCGTAAGTATGGGTACTAATAAAACTGAGGAACATGATGCTTATATTAAAGTAGAAGATAATATGGTTTTATTTGAAACAAAGGATGAAAAGCTAGGTAAGTATATTAAAAATATAAGAAAAGAAGAGGCTAATATAGAAATAGATTTTGTAGAAGAAAATAATGTTAAAGTGAATATACCAAAAAACCTTGATCTAAAAGTTATGAATTCATCTATGTGGAAGGAGTACTCTGCAAGATGCATAGCCTGTGGTAGATGTAACTTTGTCTGTCCTACTTGTACATGCTTTACCATGCAAGATATATTTTATAAGGATAATAAAAATGCAGGGGAAAGAAGACGTATTTGGGCTTCTTGTCAGGTAGATGGATATACAGATATGGCAGGTGGACATAGTTTTAGATTAGATAAAGGACAAAGGATGAGATTTAAAGTACTCCATAAAGTCCATGATTACAAAAAAAGATGGGGATATCATATGTGTGTAGGTTGCGGAAGATGTGACGATATTTGTCCTGAATATATATCTTTTTCAAATTGCATAAATAAGCTAGAAGCTGGAATGGATGAGGTGAAATAAATGAGTAATGTATACATGCCATTTGCATCAGAAATATTAGATATAAAAAAACATACAGATATAGAATATTCATTTAAGATGAGCTTTAAAGGAGAGGTAAAACCAGGACAGTTTTTTGAAGTATCCCTTCCAAAGTATGGGGAGGCACCTATTTCTGTAAGTGGCATTGGGGATGGATGGATTGAGCTTACCATAAGAAGAGTTGGAGTAGTTACAGAAGAGATATTTAGTTATTATGTGGGTCAAAAGCTATTTATAAGAGGACCTTATGGTAATGGATTTGATGTAGAAAACTATATAGGAAAAGAAGTTATAGTAGTAGCAGGAGGAACAGGTCTTTCACCGGTTAAAGGAATTGTAGATTATTTTTCAAAGAATCCTAAGTATGCGGACAAATTCACATTAATAGCTGGATTTAAATCTCCAATGGACATATTATTTAAAGAAGATATTAAGCTTTGGAAGGAAAACATGGATTTAATAATTACTGTGGATAATGCAAAGGAGGGTTACCTTGGAAATGTAGGTCTTGTGACTAAATATGTACCAGAGCTAAAGATTAAAGATATAGATAATGCACAAATTATAGTGGTTGGACCACCAATGATGATGAAATTTACTGTTCTTGAATTTTTAAAGCTTGGGATAAAGGAAGAAAATATTTGGATTTCCGAGGAAAGAAAGATGTGCTGTGGACTTGGGAAATGTGGACATTGCAAAATTGACGACACTTATATATGTATAGATGGCCCGGTGTTTAACTACACAAAGGGTAAAACTTTAATAGATTAGGAGGATACACCTATGGATATAAATACTAAAGCCCTTAAAAAAAATGCTTTTAGAGTGACTAAAGAAAGAGGTCTTACAGCTTCAAGAATAAGAGTTCCAGGTGGACATTTAAATGCTGGATATCTAGGACTTATTCAAGAAATAGCAGAAATATACGGTAACGGTACAGTTCATTTAACTACTAGACAAGGCTTCGAAATACCTGGTATAAGCATGGAAGACGTGGATGAGATAAATACTAAGCTTCAACCAATTATAGAAGGACTTGAAATAAACCAAGGAGTAGAAGGAAGCAATCCAAATATAAAAGGGAAAGGATATACTTCAGCAGGAACAAGAAATATTTGTGCCTGTATAGGAAATAAAGTCTGTCCCTTTGGTAACTATGACACCTCAGCCTTTGCAAAAAGAATAGAAAAGGCAATATTTCCAGATGATCTTCACTTTAAAGTGGCATTAACAGGATGTGCAAATGATTGCTTAAAAGTTAGAATGCATGACTTTGGAATAATAGGAATGACTGAACCACAATATGATGCTTATAGATGCATAAGCTGTGGAGCCTGTGTTAAAAACTGCAAACAAAGAGCAACAGGAGCCTTACGCTTTGAAAATTTTAAGGTAGTTCGTGATGATGAGAAGTGTATAGGCTGTGGAGAGTGCGTAGGAAAATGCCCAACTAACGCATGGACAAGAAGTGAAAAGAAATATTATAGACTAGCCATTATGGGGAGATCAGGAAAGAAAAATCCAAGACTTGCAGAGGACTTTTTAATCTGGGCTAATGAAGAAAGTATATTAAAAATCATACTAAATACCTATGATTATGTTAATGAATATATAGATAAGACTGCCCCAGGCGGAAAAGAACACATAGGATATATAGTGGATAGAACTGGATTTAAGGAATACAAAAAGTGGGCACTTAAAGATGTAGAGCTTGATGAAAAAACCATAGTTAAAGAAAATATTTATTGGAGCGGCATAAGATATTAAAGAATATAAGTTTAAGGTTATATAAGACAAAGATATAAGTTTAAGGTTATATAAGACAAAGATAAGAATTTTGTAATTTCAAAATAGATTATTAAGTATATCAAGTGATTCTTAGACTCAGGTGGAGTTTGCTTATAAGGAATACATCTCTCCATCTGAGTCTTAGAAGAACTTATCCAGGGGCGTAGCAGCCGTCATCCCCCACCTTGAAGAGGATAGGGGTGTTACGGATGGTAGCCATCGGATAAAAGATAACTATAAATTAAGCCAGTGTGTTTTGAATAGGTCTAAAGCTACTACTTTTAATATAGAGTAGTAGCTTTATTTTAGGATTATATAGAGGTTAAGGATGTGAATATAAAATGGAATCTTATCCAGTATCCATAGAAAAACTTATAGAAGAATTTGCAAAGTTACCTAGTGTTGGATATAAAACAGCCCAAAGGCTTACCTTACACATTTTAAATCTTCCAAAAGAAGAGGTAGAAGCATTTGCAGAGGCTTTGGTTAAAGCAAGAGGCACTATAAAATATTGCAAAGTTTGCGGTAACTATACAGATACTGATCCTTGTGCTATTTGTAGAAATCCAAGCAGAGATAAAAGCACAATATGTGTAGTAGAACAACCTAAAGATATAATGTCTTTAGAAAAGGTTAGAGAATTTAATGGTTTATATCATGTGTTGCATGGTAATATATCACCTATGGCAGGAAGAGGGCCAAACGATATAAATTTAAAATCTTTAATTACCAGAATGAATGGAGAAGTAAAAGAAGTCATTGTAGCTACAAATCCTAACATAGAGGGTGAAGCTACAGCTATGTATATATCTAAAATATTGAAACCTTTAGAAGTTAAGGTAACAAGAATAGCCCATGGAATACCAGTAGGTGGAGATTTAGATTATGCAGATGAAGTTACGTTATCTAAAGCATTAGAAGGAAGACGGGAAATATAATATAAAGCTTTTTGTGTATTTGTAAAATAAAGATCTTCAAGGGTCAGGGGGAATTCATGGATGAAATTCATGAATTCCCCCTAATTTTTTTAAAGAGCTTCACTCTCAGATTAAAATTCTATAATAAATAGGATTTTAAATTATTAAAGGAACTTTATATTTATTAGTACTTTAATTAAATAAAATAAAAGCTAGCAATTAAAGATAACTTGTTATAAAAATATTATTTATGTCAATAATGTAAGTAGTTATGCTTATTAAAGGGGTGTATTTATGAAAATTAATAAAAAGATATATACTAAAGAACAAATAGGAATAATTGAAGCCTTAGAAGAAACTATTAACGAACTAGAGACTGCAAGATGTATGTTCGAAAATGTTAACGATGCTAAGTTAATAGAAGTAGCTATATATTCAGAACAAGCTATAAAGGCTAAATATGAATATTTGTTGTTTCAAGCTAGAAGGTTAGAGATAAAACTAGATGAGGAAATTTTTTATTTAAGATTAAAATCTATATCCTAAGTATTAAAGATAATAATATGGAGATATTTCTTTTAATAGAATAGGGGGGGGTTCCCTCTCTTTTTAGTTGGAGAGTAGTTTATAGGTCATATGTATAACCTATATATTGATATTTTATGGAATACGTACATTAATACAAAAGAAAACTATACCTAGTGTATCCACATAAAGATAATGAAGAAAGAATTAGATATAATGATTATATAGAAGTTAAC
>CAYYWN010000132.1:0-6290 GCA_964474485.1 uncultured Clostridium sp.
TTTGGATTTATAATTGTATCTATACCCGTTCTATAAGAAGCTAAAGTCTTTTCTTTTAATCCACCAATAGGAAGTACCCTTCCTGTTAGTGTTACCTCTCCAGTCATAGCAACATTGTGTTTTACTTTCTTATTTGAAAGAGCCGATACTAAGGCTGTTGCCATAGTTATGCCAGCTGATGGACCATCCTTTGGTATAGCACCTTCGGGAGCATGAATATGTATATCTTTATTTTTGTAGAATTCATCATCTATGTCATATTCTTTAGCTATTGATCTTACTAAGGAATATGCTGTTTTAGCTGATTCTCTCATTACATCTCCAAGCTGACCTGTAAGCTCTAACTTTCCAGTACCCTTCATAACACTAACTTCTACTGGTAATATATCTCCACCATAAGCAGTCCATGCCATACCTGTAACTACACCTATTTTATCCTCATCATCAATTCTTTCCATTGAGAATATTGGATTGCCTAAATATTTTTTTATATGATTAGTAGTTACACTTATACTCTTTTTATTTTTAGCTATTATTTCTGTAATTGCTTTTCTTATTACAGCTCCTATTTTTCTTTCTAAGCTTCTTACTCCTGATTCTCTAGTATATCCTTCTATGATAAATTTCAGAGCTGAGTCGCTAAACTTTATCATTTTTTCTTCTATTCCATGTTCTTTTAATTGTTTAGAAACTAAATATCTTTTACTTATATTTAATTTTTCATCATAAGTATATCCTGATACCTCTATTATTTCCATTCTATCTAATAATGGTCTCGGAACAGTGTCTAGAGTATTAGCTGTTGCTATAAACATACATTTAGATAAATCCATGTCTAGTTCAAGATAATGATCTCTAAACTTATTGTTTTGCTCACCATCTAAAACTTCTAGCAATGCATCTGATGGATCTCCCTTATATTCACTACCCATTTTATCTATCTCATCTAAAAGTATAACAGGATTCATTGACTTAGCTTGTTTCATCCCATAAACTATTCTTCCAGGTATAGCTCCTACATAAGTTCTCCTATGTCCTCTTATTTCTGACTCATCCCTTACACCGCCTAAAGAAATTCTAACAAAATTTCTTTGAGTGGCATTAGCTACTGACTTTGCAATAGAAGTTTTTCCAACTCCTGGTGGTCCAACTAAGCATAATATTGGCCCTTTTAACGTTTTAGACATATTCTTTACTGCCAAATATTCTACTATTCTTTCTTTTACATCATCAAGACCAAAATGTTCATTATCTAATACAACCTTAGCATTTTTTATATCTAAATTATCCTTAGTCTCCTTACCCCACGGTAAGTCTAAAATCCAATCTAAATATGATTTTATAGTTCCACTTTCTGATGAATACTGTCCTGAATTTTTTAATTTATTCAGTTCGTAAAGAGCTTTTTCTTTAATTTCCTTAGGAAGTTTTCCTTTAGAGATTTTCTTTTTATATTCTTTAATCTCTTTCTTTAATTCATCATCTTCTCCAAGTTCCTCTTGAATAGCCTTAAGTTGTTCCCTTAAAAAATATTCTGTTTGAACCTTATCAATTTTCTTTTTTACTTTTACTTCAATTTTCTTTTCAATCTTTAATATTTCTATTTCATTACTAAGTATTACTATTAATTTCTCTATTCTCTCATCTAGATGATTTGCTTCTAAAATTTCTTGTCTCTTATCTACCTTTAATGTAATATAAGAACTTATAACATCTACAAGCTTTGAATCTTCCTCTATATCATCTAAAGAATCTAAAATTTCTTCTGGTAAAGTACCTATTAACTTTACGAAAGCCCCAAAAGTATCCTTTAGTTTAGAAACTAATGCCGCAGCTTTTAAAATATCTTTATCTATTTCATCTGGTACTTTTTCAACCTTAACCTTAAAATACTCATCTTCAGTAAAATCTACAATTCTTCCTCTCTCTTCACCCTCTACAAGAACCCTTACAGTTTCTCCTGGTAACTTTAAAAGTTGTTTAACTGTACATATAGTACCTATTTCATATATATCTTCTTGTTTTGGATCCTCTACTTTAGCTTCCTTTTGAGTTGCTAAAAATATTTTTTGTTCCTTTAGCATAGCATCTTCTAATGCCATTAAAGATTTTTCTCTTCCCACGTCAAAATGTAATATCATGTATGGAAAGACTACCATTCCTCTTAAGGGAATTAAAGGAAGATTTAATGCTTCGTTTTCCATATGTATCCCCTCATTTCTATAAGTTTAACTCTTGAAGCTATTATATAATTATATATTAATTTATATTGTATATCAATTGAAAAAAATATTATAATGTTTATATATAACATTTACATAGCAATTTAAACTATTTTAAATCAAAAAAACAATATACTGTTACAATACGGAGGTACTTATGAAGATTTATATAGTAAGACATGGATATACTCATTGGAATTCCTTAGGAAAACTTCAAGGAGTTCAAGATACTGAATTACATGAAACTGGACTAGAACAAGCAAAAACTTTAGGAAAACGTCTAAAATGTGAAAATATAACAAAAATATACACAAGTCCATTAAAAAGAGCATTTACAACTGCTGAAATAATAAATGAATATACACATGTTCCTATAATAAAAGATGAAAATCTAATTGAAATGAACTTTGGTGTTTGGCAAGGGCTTACTTTAGAGGATGTAAAAAAAGTTCATAGCGAATTTTTCTCTTACTGGGATGATAATAGATTTGAAACCGTTATTCCAAACGGGGAATCCTATGAAATTGTTTCCATTCGTGCATTTAAAACTATAGAAAAAATTGCTAAATCTAATGATAAAAATGTATTACTTATTAGCCATGGATCTCTAATACGTGCCCTTTTTTGTAAAATCCTTAATATTAATATTAAAGATTCAGATAATTTAAACATTGATAATTGTGGAATATCTGTTCTTGAGTATAAAGATGGATGTTTTTTCATTGAAACTATAAATGATTTAGGACATTTCCAATGATATAGAACGAATCAATTCATCTAAACCCCAAAGTGAGGTCTAAGCAACTTGTCGCTCAAATAAGTTCTATTTTCATTACATCATTTTATTGTATAAGATATATAACTCATAGAAAAAATAAATTTAAAAACTTCTATAATTATCCTTTAATTAAAAAGAGTACCATTTTTATTCATTGGTACTCTTCTTAATAAATGCATATCATTCACTTGTTCTAGATAAGTTTACCCTTGTACCTTGCCAATTACTTAAGTTACCTTTAATAAAAGTCAATATAAACTAGAAAGCATTTAATTAACCATTTATAGATTGGGCTGCTAAAATTTCAACTTTTTCTTCGTTAACTTCTAATTTATTTTCATTTTCTTCCATAACCATTAAAGCTAACCTTATAACTTCTTTTAAATGAGTTACCGGTATTATCTCTATGTCTTTTATCATATTGAAACTATCTGCCCAGTTTTCCTTTGGAATTATTACCTTTTTGACTCCTGCTTTTTTTGCAGCAGCTATTTTAGCACTTACTCCTCCAATTGGTTTTACTGATCCTTGTAGTGATAACTCTCCAGTCATTGCAATTTTATTATTTATTGGTGTACCTTTTATTGAACTGTATATTGCACTTGCTATACTTATACCAGCCGATGGACCATCCACTGGTGCTCCTCCTGGAAAATTCACGTGAATATTATAATCCTCACAATTTAAGTCAAATATATTTTGTAAAACTGTTATTACATTTTCTACAGAGCATCCTGCAGTACTTTTTCTTTTAAATTTCTTGCTTCCGCTTTCTACCTCTTCCTCTTCTATAATTCCAGTTACTTTTATTATACCCTTTCCTTTTTCAACTTTTTTACTACTAACTTCAATTTCCATAAGTGCTCCTATATTAGCACCATACACAGCCAACCCATTTACACAACCAACTCTTGGCTCATCTTCTATAGTTTTATCTAATCTTGGTGAGTATTGACCATTTTCAACCACCCACTCAACATCATCAACTGTTATTATATCTCTATCATCATTTAGAGCCATACCTGCACATAGTTGTATAAGGTTAACAACTTCCCTTCCATTACTACAAAACTTGCTTATAAGACTTATTGCTGCATTTTCTATATTTAAATTCACTTTTTTAATAGCATTTCTAGCTATTATTTCGATTTCATCTGCATTTAAAGCTCTAAAAAATACCTCTACACATCTTGATCTTATTGCTGGAACTATTTCTTCTGGATTTCTTGTTGTTGCTCCTATTAGTCTAAAATCTGCTGGTAATCCATTATCAAAAATCTCTTTTATATATAATGGTACATTGGGATCTTCTGAGCTATAATAAGAGCTATCTAAAAATACCTTTCTATCTTCCATTACTTTAAGAAGTTTATTTAATTCTATATGATGTAATTCTCCAATTTCATCAATAAATAGAATTCCTCCATGGGCCTTAGTTACAGCTCCTGGTTTAGGTTGTGGTATACCTGCAACACCTAGAGCCCCTGCTCCCTGATATATAGGGTCGTGGACTGATCCTATTAATGGATCTGCAATCCCTCTATCATCAAATCTTATGGTTGTTGCATCTATTTCTGTAAATTTTGCAGCTTTATTAAATGGTGAATTTTGATTCTTTTTAGCTTCCTCTAATACAAGTCTTGCAGCTGCTGTTTTTCCTACCCCTGGTGGCCCATATATTATTACATGCTGCGGATTTGGTCCACATAAAGCGGCCCTAAGCGCCTTAATTCCTTTTTCTTGACCTATGATTTCCTCAAATGAAGATGGCCTACTTCTCTCTGCTAATGGTTCTGTAAGCTTTATGTTTCTCATTCTCTTTAGTTTATCCATCTCCTTTTTATTTTCTTTGTCAATTACAACCTTGTTTTTCTGTTGACCTTTTAACGCAGTAAAAAAATATAATCCCATTATAAGAGATATAAAGAACTGAATTATAACTAAAATTTCTGCCATAAGTTGCACAACTCCTCACCTTACTTAATCTCTTATATATTGTTTCCTTTTAAATATATTAATATTCCACAACATAGCATTTTTAGTTATACATTCATTTTTACCATTGATGATCCTTTATTTTCAATTGTCAATTCTAAATCTCTTTAGCCCTAGGTTTTATAATAATTTTACAATCAAAGATTATTATACTTTCCTCGTATAAGGCGCATGAAAGAAAATAACAAGTCAAAGATGCCATTGTATATTTTGTGTCATACTGACTTGTTATTTTTTGAATGTGCCTAATAAAAAAAGGTAGAGTTAAACTCTACCTTTTCTTTAAGCGCTCTCTATATCTTTTTTAGTTTTTGCCTTCTTAGCTTTTAATTGAGGTCTTTTTTCACCTTCAACACTTACAAGCTCTGGTTTCTTAGTTTCTATTGTATCACCTTGAACTACTACTTTAGTTATTTCTTCGTTAGATGGTAAGTCAAACATAGTTTCTCCCATCATTTCTTCCACTATAGCTCTTAATCCTCTGGCACCTGTATTTCTCTTAATTGCCTCATCTGCTATAGCTCCTAAAGCTTCATCAGTAAATTCTAATTCTACATTATCCATCTCAAACAATTTTTTATATTGTTTAACAAGGGCATTTTTAGGTTGACTTAAAATATTAACTAAAGTGCTTTTATCAAGAGCATCAAGAGTTACTATTATAGGTAGTCTTCCAACAAACTCTGGTATTAAACCAAATTTTAATAAGTCTCCTGGCATTATATCTTTAAGAAGTTTACCAAGGTCTTTATTAGTTTTCGATTGGATATCTGCTCCAAATCCCATAGAACTCTTTCTTGTTCTTTTTTCTATTATTCTATCAACTCCATCAAAGGCTCCACCACAAATAAATAATATATTAGAAGTATTTATTTGTATAAATTCTTGATGTGGATGTTTTCTTCCACCTTGAGGTGGTACTGATGCTGTAGTTCCCTCTAATATCTTTAACAGGGCCTGTTGAACACCTTCTCCAGAAACATCTCTTGTTATTGAAGGGTTTTCAGATTTTCTAGCTATCTTATCTATTTCATCTATATAGATAATTCCCTTCTCAGCTCTTTCTATATCGTAATCTGCATTTTGTATAAGTTTTAATAATATGTTTTCAACATCTTCTCCAACATATCCTGCTTCTGTAAGAGTAGTTGCATCTGCTATAGCAAAAGGTACATTTAAGAATTTTGCTAAAGTTTGAGCAAGTAATGTTTTACCTGATCCAGTTGGTCCTAAAAGTAATATATTACTCTTTTGAAGTTCTACCTCACTGTCTGCTTCATTACTATGAATTCTCT
>CAYYWN010000133.1:0-6276 GCA_964474485.1 uncultured Clostridium sp.
TGTAATCGAAACAATTTATAAAAGAAGAAGTATAAGAAATTATTTGGATAAGAAAGTTGAAAGAGATACGATTATGACTTTATTGAAAGCTGCTACAGCAGCACCAACGGCAGCAAATTGCCAGCCATGGGAGTTTATAGTTATTGATGAGGCTGAAAAACTTTCCGAACTGAAAGATAAATTCATTTTTGCAAGATACAATGCGCCTGTTGCTATTGTTGTGTGTGGAAATATGAAATTAGCTTTTAAAGGTCCAGGTCAAGAAATGTGGGTTCAAGATTGCAGTGCGGCAATAGAAAATATTTTAATTGCTGCAACAAGTATTGGGCTTGGTTCAGTTTGGATAGGTGTATACCCTATTGAAAGCAATATGAAGTCAGTAAGAAACATACTCAATATGCCCCAGCATGTTACTCCTCTTGGTATTGTATATGTTGGATATCCTGCAGAGGAAAAAGAAGCGAGAACGAGATTAAATGAAAAAAGAATATATTGGCAAGAGTATGAGCCTAGTCGTAAGCATAAGACAAAGGATAAGCCTGTTATAGGACACTATTAGAGGGTTTAATACATCAATTATGATCATATTGGTGGCTGGAATTTGTACTTTTGGATTTTTTAAATTTCAGGAAATGAATCATCTTTATTTAGGAATTAACGCTCAAAAGCTTCCAATAATAGTGACAGATGATGAAAAGGAGTTTGAAAGCTACATGAATAAAATCAATAGAAAAGGTTTATTTTTAAAATCCATGCTGGATGACTTTTTTCAATATTTCAAGTTAGCCTCTAGAGATATAGAAATTAACAAGGATAACATATGTCTTCAGGAATTAATAAGACAATTAGTTGAAGAGGAAGAACTTGTGTTTGAAGATAATGGTTTCAAACTAAGTTCAAGTTTACAGGAAGAATCAATTAATATAAAAGGTGATGGAAACTTGCTAGCTAGAGTTGTAAATAATCTTTTAATAAATGCTTTAAAATATTCAAAGCAAAATACAATAGTTGAAATAAAAGTATACAAAGAGATAATAGAAAAAGAGGGGTTTTCTGTTATAGCGGTAAGTAATGTACCAAAGGAACCTATAGATGAAAATGAAATGAAAAAGTTCTTTGAAAGGTTATATAAGAAGGACAAATCCCGTAATCAGCAAGGAAGTGGACTTGGATTATCCATAGTTCAAGAGATATTGAAAATACATAATGGATTTATAAAAAGGCAAATAGAAAACAAAAAAATAGTTTTTAAATTGTTTATTTAAAATGACTTATAAGAAGCTATAGGAAGAATCATTCTTATGGCTTTTTTCATTAAATAAAACAAATTATATTAACAGTGTAATTATAGTAAGAAATTAATCTTCATATAAAAATGTCGACAAGGAAACAAAAAAATGATATTATTGTTTCGTGGGAAACAATAAGGAGGTGCTTAAAGTGGATAATATTAATATTATTATGAAGAGTTTTAAAGAAATATATGAAAAGGAAGAAACATTAGGAAAGCTAGCATTTAAGGGTGAATATGAAAAGTATGGAGTTTCAGAAATACATTGTTTAGATTTCATAGGAAAAATAAAAGATCCTAACGTTACTAAAATATCTCAAAGTATGAATATGACAAGGGGTGCTATAAGTAAGATTAGCAAGAAACTTATCAATAGTAATTTTATTGATAAGTATAAAAAGCCTGAGAATGATAAAGAAATATATTTTAAGTTAACAGAATTAGGTGAAATGTTATATAAACATCATGAAATAAAACATAAGCAGTGGGAAGAAAGAAATAATAAGTTTTTTAAAAATGTAGATAAAGAAGATCAAGAAGTTGTAGCTAGTTTCTTGAAAAGATTTAATAATTATTTGGAGGAAATAATAGAATCAGAAGGAGAGATATAGTATGAATTTGCATTTAAAGGAATTTAGCATTCCGCAGGAAATATTAAAATGGGGAGATTCACAACCAGCACATCAAAGACAACATATAGGAACTCATATAGATTGTTACAATCTATCAAGTATAGAGTTACCATCAGAAATAAATGTTAAGGTAATAGATGTAAGAAGATTAGATATTATAGATGTTACTATATTAGAAAAGATTAAAATAGAAGAAAACTCATTTGTAATATTTAGAACAGGATATTTAGAACAATATGGATATGGAAGCGAAGAATATTTTAATTCTAAAGCAAGTCCTTATTTAACAAATGAAATTATAGATAAATTACTAGATTTAAATACAAAACTAATAGGAATAGATTCAAGTGGAATACAGCATGGTAAAAATCATGTAGCAATAGATAAGTATGTTGAAAATAGAAAATCTTATGTTGTAGAAAATATATGTAACTTGGATAAAGTTTCTTCTGATTTTAGAGTAAATCTAAAATGGTTTCAATTAGAAGATGCCACAGCAATAAAGGTTGAAATTGAAACTATATAAAAAATAGTGAATTTCATTGGAGTATAATAAGATTAATTCAAAATGTTTAATTCCAGAAGCAGTAATGTTAATAGCAATATTCAAAGTTATATAAATATTGCTGACAATGTGGACAAATCGTTGAGCGACGTAGTTAGGCAAAAGCTATTTGATAAAGTGTTTTTAAGAGCTAAAGAGCTTAGGATGGAAAGATCAGACTTAAAATCTAGAATATACTCTGGATTTGAACGTGATAAGGATGAACTAGATTTTTATATTAAAAATGGGTTTGAGGAAGACTACAGTATTATAATGGAAGCAGACATTCCTAAAAACTTTAATTATACTTTGCCAGAAGGTGTAAAAGTAAGAGAGTTGAGATTTAATTCCGACCAAGAGCTTATGGAATATAAGTCAATATATGATGAAATCTTTGTAACACCATTAGATATAGATGTATTTGCAGAACAAGAGAGGCGAAGGTATTTCAAAAATTTATCTTTTTTTATTGATGGTAGATTAGAAGGAGGATGTACCATTTTTGAAAAAGATGGTTTCGGTTATGTTGAAACAATATTTGTTTTACCACAAAAACGAGGAAAAGGATTATCAAAAAATATAATAAAGTATATATTTGATTATTTTCTGTCAAATGGATTAAATAAAACAAAACTTGAAGTATGGGAATTGAATAAACGTGCAGTAGGATTTTATAAATCATTTGGTTATAATGAAGTGGAAAAAAGCTTAATGTTTCCAGGGATAACCCTTTAATTTGAACGGGTGGTACCAGGTACCACCCGTTATATGAGTTATAAAAGGTATTATTTAATAGGTATATATATGTCAAATTCTCCATTGCTTATAAATCTATCATCGTATACTTCTAGCTGAGGTCTGCATTCTATTTCATAGCCAGAGGCTGGAATTAACTTGGTAAATATATTATTATAAAATTCACCTAAATCTTTTATGGTTCCTTTATAGGTATAAATTAGGTACTTACCCTCTGGAACAACCTTTGTTACCATGCCTTCTGGTATATCCCAAAAGTTGTCTACCTCTACACAAGCAGTATAGTGAAATTTACCTTCTGAATCCATTTCAGAGTCACATATACCATAACATAGCATGGACTTACTTTTGTGTTTTATATCTTTGCAGGTTTTGTTAAATGCTTCCCAAAGAGTAGAAATTTCACCATTACTATTGTTTCCAACGTAAGGTATACCTACAGCCTTAAAGCCTTCCAGACTTACTATTTTTTCATTCATAATTATGACCTCCATCCATTTATTTAATATACTAATTATATCAAGCAATCATTGCCAACAGTATGTCATGAATTTATTTAACTTTATATAAATTTAAAATTTTATTTGTTTTTTTAATTACATAATCTCTAAGTTCTATAGGTTCTAAAACCTCAACCCGATCACTTAAAGGAAAGATTACATTGCAGGCAGTTTGAAAACTTATCATATCTATATCATAAACAAAGTTATCCGCAACCTTCATGGAAGAGAGGACATAAAACCCTTCAAGAGATCCTTTCTTTTCTTCATAGAATTTAATTTTAACAGGATATGAATCATGGTTTACCTCAAGGTGTGATTGTCTCACAAATTGATGTTTGCTATTTTCCCAAAACTCTTCTAGATAAAAGTTCAAAGGCATGCTAAAGCTTTCATCTAGAACTTCAATACTTTCAATTCTGATGCATTTAAAAATTCTAATTTCATTTTTAAGTTCACAAAAGGCTATCAAATACCAATCCAAATTTTTTACCACTGCACCATAAGGTCGTACAATTCTTTCAGATATTTCCCCATTATATTTTTTATAATATAATTTTAATTTTTTTAAGTTAAGTACTGACTTTTTAATTGTATCTACATTCTGATTTTGTATTCTTTTGCCAAACCAAGGATCCGAGTCAATAAAGAACCTTTCCTTAGCTTTAATAATTTCTTCTCTATGTTCTTTTGATACACTATTTTCAAGTTTAATAACGGCATTTTTAAGTTGTTGTGCCATTTCAGTGTTCTTTTCTGAGTGAATACCCATACTTGAAATCAATAGATTAACCACATCTCCACGCTCCAAGACATTTGAAGTGACTTTATAGTCCGACATAAAAGAAAAACCACCACTCGGACCTGGAACTGATACAATAGGAATACCTGCTTCGCACAATATATCCATATCTCTGTATATAGTTCTTTCAGATGTTTCAAGTATTTTAGCTAAGTTTCCAGCTTTCATTATTCCTCGTGAATTAAGCAACATAATAATTCCGAGTAGCCTGTGAAGTCTCATGAACTCACACTCCTATTCTGATTTTTTTAAAATTAAATGTAACAGGTAAAAATATAATTTTATTAAAGAGTAGTATAGTATATTCATTATAACTATTATAAGAAATTAAATAGTTTAATTAAAGAAATTTTTGTAAAGGTCTGGGTCTCGTTATAGATTCAAGGGGTTTAATATAGAAAAGCTTTATATTGACAATTAAACAAATAAGATGTATTATATAGGAAATGAATATTCAGAATTCTTTGAAGGGAATAGTAAATATTATATTAGTATCCAAAGCGAATAGAGGACAGTGAGAGCTCTACGAGAAAAGTAATATTGAAGTGACATCCTGGAGATACTTATTTGAAATATATAGTAGGATAAGTCGGATTCCACCGTTAAAGGGATTAAAGATGACTTAGTTGATTTTAACTTTGTCAAATTAGGATGGCACCGTGAATACAGCTTTCGCTCCTATTATGGAATGAAGGCTTTTTTTGTTTAACGATATTTGAAAAGTCTTTAATTAGGCACGTTAAGGGCCTCTTTAATTCAGTTTCAACTCAATGGTTTGAGGTGGATGGTGTTATTTAATATATTTGATAAATTTGAATTAATGAAATTAAACAAGGGTGGTACCGCGATTTTTTTGCCCCTTGAGCTTATTGCTCAGGGGGCTTTTAGTCGTTAATTGTAGCAAGCTAGGAGATGATTTAATTTAGGGGTTTTAAATTGTTTATTAAAAAAAGCTAGTATTTCTAGCAATATATATTTTATTTTAGAGGAGGAAAAATTATGGAAAGAACTATGGTAAGTGAATTAGAAAATCACATAAATAAGAAAGTTGAAATAAAAGGTTGGGTATATCGCGTAAGAAAGTTAAAATCTATTACATTTATTATTCTAAGGGATAGAACTGGATTTGTGCAATGTGTTGTGGAGAACAGTCATATGGATATTAGTGGAGCAAAATTAGAGTCAGTTGTATCAGTAATTGGAGAAGTTATAGAAAGCAATAATACATTTAATCCTTTTGAGATATTAATTGAAAAATTTCAAGTTATAAACAGCTCAACATCAGAGTTACCAATTGAAATAAATAAGAATGAATTGGATATAAATTTAGATACTATGCTAAATAACAGAGTATTAAGCTTAAGACATCCAAAAGTAAATGCAATATTTAAAATTCAAAATATTATAGTTCAAGCTTTTAGACAATTGTTAATTAATGAGGGATTTACTGAGGTATTTA
This sequence comes from uncultured Clostridium sp., assembly GCA_964474485.1. Lineage (GTDB taxonomy): Bacteria > Bacillota > Clostridia > Clostridiales > Clostridiaceae > Clostridium_L. The sequence goes on from CAYYWN010000133.1 coordinate 5,985, forward strand.
CCCCTAAAATCGTTGCAGAGGGAGCAGAAGGTGGAACTGACATGTTTGAAGTGAAATACTTTGAAAATAAAGCATACCTTGCCCAAAGTCCTCAATTTTATAAACAAATGATGGTTGGAGCTGGTTTTGAGAGGGTTTTTGAAGTAGCACATGTGTATAGGGCAGAGCAACACAATACCAATAGGCATTTAAATGAATATATAAGTATGGATTTTGAAATGGGATTTATAAAAGATGAAGAAGATATTATGGAAATGGAAGAAAGACTATTAAAATTTATCTTAAATAAACT
>CAYYWN010000134.1:0-6273 GCA_964474485.1 uncultured Clostridium sp.
TGGATAGTATAATCTTTATCTTTTAAATTAAATTTATCTTTTAAAGTTTTTTCCGCATTTTTTGATAAAATTACATAAGGCCTTCCTAAAGTGTCTCTAAACACTTCTATATCTTTAAAGCTAAATCCTCTGAATCCTGTCCCTATGGCTTTGCTTATAGCTTCTTTAGCTGCAAACCCACCAGCCATGCTCTCATACCTTTTTTTATTATAATACTCTAATTCCTTTGTTGTAAATATCTTAAAGGTGAATCTAGCATTGTTTAAATTCGCCTTTTTTATTCTATCTATTTCTATTATATCTGTACCAATTCCTTTTATCCCCATGTTATTTCCTCTTTTAAATTTATTGTTTAAAGCTACATTTTTGATTTGTTTCTTTTAAACCTATTCTAAATTAAGCTATTATCTTTTAATACATTTTATATATTATAACATAAGGAAACGCAGTATTCACCTTTAGTAATACTAAAGATAATCCTGCGTCTTTATACTTTAAATATTATGAATTTTCTAGAATCAAAATAAAATTTACACCATTTAAAACCCTCTGCTGTTAATTATTTAAGATTATGCTTTTATACTATAATTAATTAGTAGCTACATTACAAAAATCATTTTCAAAGTCTTCAATATAACTATCTACATGTTCACCAATAATATCTATAAAATGAAAGGGAGATACTCTACCCTCATACAAGGTTTTTAAAAGATTATGTACCTTATATCTTTGAGGACTTATACTTTCCAATGAATCCCTTTCAATATTTACTATAACTCCATCTAATACATCTTGTCTTTCAATCTCAATTCCATAAGATTGAACCTGCATTTTCTCCCCTTTAATTGAGAATGTAATATTTCCTTTAGTCATCCTATAGGAATATATATACACCCCGTTTTCTGCAAGCTCACTTCTGCATAAATTTTCAACAATGACCATACTAAATTACCCCCCAATACTAAATTTAACTACTTTTTATATTATCATGGTGCTTATAAAAACTTTGTCATAGGCTGTCTTGATTATTCAAAATGTTTAATCTACATTGTGACACATTCCTGCTTATAACATCTTACATTCTTTGATTAACGAAAGATGGCCCAGGAAAACCTCCGTTTCCTAGGCGCTTTTTGTAGAATTATATAATTACATGTCGATAGATTTATCCTCGAATTTTATATGTTTTCTGTTTTATTTATTTTATATTTACATATTTTATTTTATACTTACATATTTTATGCTTTATTTATTTTATTTTTTATGTCACCATAATATTCTTTGTATTTTCTAAATTCATCTTCACTTATTTCATGGCTAGAAAATTTTGCTTCGTTATACATTTTAGTTATATACTTTATCTTTTTCTTTTCTTCTATATGAATCCTTGTAATCTTATAAAGTTGTCTTGGTGTCATATAAGGCTTAAACCAACCCTTTTTAAATGTTGCCTTTTCAAAGTCTTTGTAGATATTTAGTATCTTTTCATTTAAGGTTTTAGTTCTTATAATATCCTTTAACTTATCCTTAACTGTCTTTTTCTTTGGTGGATTTTCTACAGATATTTTTTCCCTTATTTCAACGATGCCCTCTTCCTTTATAACCTTCCCGTATCTATATTTCTTTATAACAAAATATATTAAGTAAAGAATACCTATAATTATAATAATTTTTATTATGTTTTCTATAATAATATATGACACTTGCTGGTCATTGACTATCTCTTTTAATTCTTCTAGTCCATCCTTTTTGTCTGATATTTGTACATTAGGGTTGCCAGCATTTCTTTCTAAAAGGTTTTGAATATAATTTATGATGGCATTTAAAGGAGCACTTATAATATACACAAAGCCTACTAGAATTTTTTCTGAAGTAAATCCTATAACTTTAAATATACTTAAGAATATTGTTTTACAAATATTATATACAAAGTTAGAAGATATTATTATTACAGCTATCAGTATACTAAAGTTAGCTATGTCATCTTGTCTTTTTCTTTTTATATCATAATCAAACTTTCTGCCTTCTCTTAAGGTTATTATACCTATTACTAAAAAAGCTATATAATATCTTAATAGGGTATCTCCATATAATTTATCTACTTTTAAATATAATACTAAAGATCCTATTAGCATAAAAAGACTAATTTTAAGGTTGTTTAATATATATTTATAAGAAGAAATACTTTCTGCATCATATCTTGGAAGTGAAAGTGTTGTAATTAAACCTAAAACAGAATACGGTATAAAGTCCTCCCTTCCATGAAGTAGAAAAAAGCCTAAAAAGCTCATAAAAAGAGGAAACAATATTATTGCGTATCTATTTGCATTTCTATATTCTAAAATCTGCATGATAATCATAATAAAAAAAGCAATTAAAAAGTCTAAATATCCTGGGGTCATCTGACCAAATCCATTAGAAGTCATAGAATATATTATAAATATAGCTATTATCTTAGAGGTATAAAATAATATTCTTATATTTTTTTGTAAGCTCATAATTACCCCTTCCCCCCATAATATATTTTCTCTATATGATTTAATTCGGGAAGAGCCCCTTTTTCTGAAACATCTATAACCTTCATAATGATTCCATATCGTTTAAGCTTAATCATTTCGCTTATAATTTCATCGTTCATATACGGTGTTAATATTATATAAATTGAATTTGCATTAAAATAGTTTCCCTTTTCTCTCAAAATCTCACTAAAATCTACTTTAGGAAGCTTGTCTATTCTAGCACAAAACTCTAATATATCTTTAAAATTATTAATTCCAGGTAATAATTCATTGCTAAATTCACCAGAAGCACTTATCATATTTGCATTTGTCATAATGCCTGTTGGAATACCTTGTTCTATAGTGAAATTAGAAAGAGCAGCAACTATTTTTACAGCCTTTTCTATGGCCTCTCCATCAATAGAACTCCAATAAGGTTTTGAGCACTGAACATTTACAATAAACACCACTTGCCTCTCCGATGTGTATTCGTATTCTTTTACTACAAGCTTGTTCATCCTAAGGCTAGAATTCCAGTGAATATCCTTCATCCTATCTCCTCTTACGTATTCCCTAAGTCCCCTTACGTATACTGGATCGGAAAATATCCACCTTCTTACCACAGAATCACCCTGGATACTTTTATTTTCAAACTCTATTTCCTTAGCTTCAACAACTTTTGGATATACTATCACCTCTAAAAGATCTTCATGTTCCTCTTCTATATTAAAAAATCCAAATAAATCCCCTAAAGATAAGGTTAAATATTTAAGGTAATAAGTTCCTCTTTTATCTATAGTAGAAGTATAATACCTCTTTACCCTCTCACGCCCTAAAATACTATAGCTGCTTGTATAATAACTAACATTTGAATTTTTAAAATCCGGTGATGATTTTATTCTTTCAAAGCCTTCTGGATACTGTTCTTTTATATTCAAAAATGCTATAGGAAACCTTCTTTTATTTTCGATTTTTGTAATGACATTAAATTGCTCCCCTGGAAATATACGAACCTTTTCTAAGCTTCTTATTACCTTTATATCTTTAAACCCCATGCTCATTGTGTACTTTGAGAAGATATAAAAAGCCATCACCGCTAAAATAAATATAGCGTAACTCTTCATAATATCACCCTAAATTTCTTCTAAGGGTGTATTAATATTATTTAATATATCTTCAATAGCTTCATGAGATTTATCTCCTAAGGTTCGTCCTCCAGCTTTTAATATAATTCTGTGGCTTAAAATATCTGGAGCAATAGACTTAACATCTTCAGTTATAACATAGTCCCTACCTTGTATAGCTGCATAAGCCTTACATCCTTTCATAAGTGCTATTGTAGCTCTTGGAGATGCACCAAGTTCAATATCTTTATGTTTACGTGTCTCATTTACTATATCTAATATATATCTTTTTATATCATCTTTAACTTCAACATACACAAAATTATTTTGGAGGTATTGTATTTTTTCTAGAGTTATAACTGGCTTTAAATCTTCTAAAGGATCCTTTTCTTTATATCTATCTAATATATCAATTTCTTCGCTATAGGAAGGGTATCCCATAGATAATTTCATAAAAAATCTATCTAATTGAGCCTCCGGTAGTGGAAAGGTTCCAAATTGTTCTATAGGATTTTCTGTAGCAATAACAAAAAATGGCTTGTCTAATTTTAATGTATTTCCTTCTACAGTTATCTGCCTTTCTTCCATACACTCAAGTAATGCAGATTGCGTCCTCGGAGTTGCTCTATTAATTTCATCTGCTAAGACAAATTGGCTTAATAAAGGCCCTTTTTTAAATTCAAATTCCATAGTTTTTTGATTGTAATAATATATTCCTGTAAGGTCTGAAGGTAAGAGGTCTGGAGTAAATTGAATTCTTTTAAAAGAACAATTTAACGTTTGAGATAAAGCTCTTGCAAGTTTGGTCTTTCCAAGTCCCGGAACATCTTCTAAAAGAACATGGCCTGAGCATATAAAAGCAACCATTATTCTGTCTATTTTACTTTTCTTTCCTACTATAACCTTACCCACATTTTCTAAAACCTTTTCTCTAAATTCAACAAAATTATTAACTTCCATATTCAACAACTAATCATCTAACGGGTCTTTCTGCTAAAATATAGACCTATTAAATAATTCCTCCTTCCATATATGTATTTCAAACTATAATAAGATTATTATATCATAGTATTATTTGTTTCTTCTATACAAATATTCAAATAAATCTAAATTGCAAATGTACTCTGTAAATCTTATCGTTATTCTAATAATCTAGATAAATTTATATAAAAAAAAGATAACTCTTATTTTATATAAAAAGTCATCTTTTAGTTTAAAACTATGCTAAAGCAAAATTCAGTATCTATACTAATTTTATGAAAATAGTGAAGCAAAACTTCCTACGCTAATAGTAATTAATGATACTATAATAGCTGATATTAATCCTCCTATAGCAGCGCAAAGAACTGATTTTTTAAAATCTAAGCCTAATACCGCAGCTATAGCACTACCAGTCCAAAGCCCCGTAGTAGGTAGTGGAATTCCTATAAAGATTATGAGCCCTATTTCTTTATATTTCTCAATCTTACCTGTACCCTTTTGTATTTTATCTTCTATTATTTTATTTAATGGATTAAAAAACTTGTATTTTTTCATCCACTTAAATATAACATTAAAAAGTAGTAATATAAAAGGCACTGGCAATAAACTTCCAAGGAAACTAGCTATCATAGTTGCAACTGGATCTAATCCATATTGAGCAATTCCTATAGGAATTGCCGCTCTTTGTTCTGTAAGGGGTATAGCTGAGAAAATAAAAACCTTAAGTAATTGTGAAAAATTCATAATTTAAACTCCTTGTTATTATATTTTATGTAATATAATCTACTCTATTTAGCACGTCTTAAGTAATATCTGTTATGTAACTACTCTAACTAAACTATTATGTAATTCTATGCAACGATTCTATTATAAAGATTATTACCTCAATCATCAAGATGTTATTTGTTAAGATATTCTTAAGATATTATTAAGCTATAGTAAAAATACTTAAATACATTGACCAAATGTGAACTTTCCTTTATAATAGGAAATAGTAGTTAATAATCACTATTTCCTATTGTGATTTGTGAAAACTTTAATTATATAAAGAAATGATAATTATAATTTTCACACATTCACAATCCCCTACAACCTACTATAAGTTATTAAAAGACTTTAGTTTAAAAATTCATGTTATTGCTTAAACTAACAATATGATTTTGGTAGTTACTAAAATCACAAGACAAGATATTAGCACACTAAATTCTCATATATTAAACAATAATATTAATTAAATGATATAATTAATACATACTTTTATAGCATTATGGAAAGGAATGATAAATATGAAATCTTTAGAAATAAAAAAAGATATTTATTGGGTTGGAGCCTTAGATCCAGGACTTAGAATTTTTGACATAATAATGTATACGCCTTATGGAACAACATATAATTCCTATGTAATAAAAGGGAATGAAAAAGTCGCTTTATTAGAAACTGTAAAGCTTGAGTTTTTTGATCAATATTTAGACAGATTAAACTCCTTAGATATAGACATTCATAAAATCGACTACATCATCGTAGACCACACTGAACCAGATCATGCTGGTTCCGTTGCAAAAATTCTTGAACTTTCTCCTAATGCCAAAATAGTAGGATCTGCTGCTGCCATAAAATTCATGAAAAAAATAACCAATGTACCTTTTGAATCTATAGTGGTAGAAGATGGT
>CAYYWN010000135.1:0-6262 GCA_964474485.1 uncultured Clostridium sp.
GTTGCAGAAGCAACATATAAAATAATAAAAACTGAATTTGCATATAACAGGATGTTTAGTATCTTTGAAAAATCAGAAATGGATTTATTTAATTATGTGAATTGGTATAATAATCATAGCGAATACATGGATAATTAAACTACATGACACCTGTAGAATATAAGTCGAAGATGTCCGAATAAAACTTGTTTTAAAAAGTATTGACAATCCACTCTCTAAACCTTTCTATTTGAGTTGTAGAAATAAAATTATAATATTTATCTGCTATTCGCTTAGAATTTAAACGATTTGCAGAATCTAGTAAAAAAGCCGATTCTGTAGCTCCACTTTTCCTGTTCTTATTTAATGCTTTTATTATTCCATCAGCGGTTTTTATACCTATACCATGACCAAAATAAGTTGTATTGCCTAAGTTAATAACATTTTCCCCCTGCCATTCAGGTGTTGCCGGGTTTACATCAGGATTTTTAAAATATTGACAATCTCCAGGAAAGAACTCTGTTACATCTCTATATTGTTCTATATAAAGGTTTCTACTTATATAGTGCCAGTTTAATAAATATATACTCGGAAACATTTCATTAAAAAGTTTTTCGGGAAGTATGTTAAGAAGTGCCTTATAATAAATAATAACTATTGCAGTGGCACATTCAGTACCATACTTTGAACTATTAATAAAGATATCCTTTATGGCATCAGATGGTTTTATATATTCTTTTAATAAAAAACCACCTTCATCAGTACGCTGCCAATAATCTGTATTACATTTTGATTTACGAAAGGTTGTAAAACTCACATTACTTCTATCTAATTCCCTAGCTGATCCAACAATATTTAGTCGTAGTTCTATGTCAAACCTTAATTGATTTAGTGAGTCATATATATAAACATCTTTACTTGATGATAACTGCTCAGCAATCTTTCTTTCGAGGCTAGTTGGTGGATACTCGGCACCAATTTTATCTATGGTAACTATATTACCTGAAATTGTAATCATTGTATTCCTCCTATTCTAGCAAATTTTATTTGTTCCTCTATTGGACACTCCAGCCACTCCTGCCACTTACATATGTTATTATGATGTAACATAACGGAAAACTCTGAAAGTAATATTTGAGTATTCTTATCTAACCTTTTAAACTCATCTATTAGTTTACACTTTTCCTCACTTAAAATCCTTAATATTTTCCCTGTATCAATTGATACCGGTTCACATAAATACTTTGCTTTCAGAACTACCCTATAAATTACGGGATTGCTGATTTGTTGAAAGCTTTCCCCTGTAAAGCGCAGAAACAAATTATTTTTTCCGAACCAATCAAGAAAAGATAGGTATTGTTCTTTGATATCTATGTTATCTCGTATACCTATGCCTGGCACAAAACTTAAAAGCTTCTGTGCTAATTCAATATCTTTCAACTCTTTAGATTGTAATCTTTCTGAAATAATGCTTAAACTTATAGGATCGCGTGATTCAAAAAAAGCCCAAGCTAAATCATGTATTAGGAGCCCTTGTTTATATCGCCTAAAAATCATTTCTGCTATTATCGGCAGTACCGTTTTATCCCTATATACCTTTGTTAGAAATATTGCAGTTATATCTAAAATCTCATCATATTGATCATTCAATCCATCATTAATGCACCCTGTTTCTAGCATCCACTTTAAAACAGAATAAACTGCTTGTATATAGTCAAAGGAAAGATCTCCAACAGCTGAAATGTTTTTTTTACTTAGCAATATTTCACTTGTAATTCTTAAGGCGATTCTATTTCGCATATTTAACTTCTGAAAGAGCTTTAGTTCCTCAATTTCAGGTTTAAGCACAAAGAGTGAAGCAAAATGCAAGTTTTCATCATTAATTAAATTTATAGCTTCATTCTCATTAACTTTGCTTAGTTGATAAAAAAATGACCTAATACTATCTACCCCACTATCATCCATTCTTTTATCTAAGATATTTATGGTGTTTAAATCATATATATACACATATTCTCCTCCTTCATTTTTATAGCGTTAAACCATCTCATTGTTTACACTTGCCAAAAATTATAGTTTAATAGCCGAAATGATTCTTATATCTTACCACTTACAAAACAAAGGTATTTATTTAAATACCTACGAAATTAAAGCCATATTATATTATTAGTTAATAATAGTAATATAACCATTGTTTCAATACATTTAATAGACACTATAAATTTAATATATAGGTTTAGGAATCTTATGTGATCCATTTTTATTAGATACATAAATATATATGCTACCGTTCAAAAAAAAATCACTCCTTTAATCGTTTTCTATTCATTTAAAGAATCCATTTTATTAGCCTTTTATCCATCTAACCTTGACATAAACAATACCGTCTCCACGTGCCTGGATGATAGTATTAGGAGCAGTAAGTAATTTTAACGATTTAAGTCATAAATAGAAATTAGTTCAATTTGTTATTGCAATTTGTCAAATATTTTTTTATATACTTTAGTCTATCATTTTTCCAAATTCTCCAGCCCATTCAAAAGCCTTTTTGGATATGATCACTGCGATAACCTCGTTAATAACGGCAGCCGCCGCAATTGTGCCTTGGATTATAGCTGATGAGGTGGGATCAAAGGTATTTAATGTTGTAACCGCAATCCCTGTGAAAACAAGTGAAACCCCAGAATGAGGTAATAGTGTAAGTCCTAAATATTTCTGTACAGTTATGGGTAAACCTGTCATTTTCGATCCCCAAAAGGCACCAGTATATTTACCTATCGCCCTTGAAATTATATATATTGCTGTAAATATTCCTGCACCTAAAATCAAGTGATAATCAAGGGGTGCACCAAGATTTAGGATAACTATAATAAGAGAAATTCCTATAATTGGGTTGAAGCCATCCATTATTTGTGACAATCTTTCTTCAGATACCATATTTGCAAAAGTGGCAGAGAAAGCCATACCTATAAGCATAAAATTAAGCACTGGCTGTGGTAGAATCAGATTATTGAAAACAAATCCTACACTTGAAACTAGTAATATAAGTATAACTGTAAGCATTGATGTTATCTTATTAGAACGCTCTTTTTTAAGAACAATTCCTCCAACTGATCCGACTGCTACTCCAATAACAATTGGTAATAATATCATAATAGCAAGTGTCATATATAATGGTGTTGATTGTTCTGTATTGCCAGCAGTTATAATTGTAGTAACACTAAAAAAAACAATAATCCCAACAATATCATCCAGAGCTGCCATAGGAATTAAAGCCCTCGTTACTGGTCCATCTGTTTTAAATTCTTTTACTATAGATAAAGCAGGGGCTGGGGCTGTTGCAAGTGCAATTCCTCCAAGAATAAAAGCTACATATAGTGGTACACCTGTGAAATAAAAGATTGTTCCAAAGCATAATGTTACCACAAAAAAAGTTCCAAGAGATTGTGTAAGGGTTGTTATAATAATTTGCTTACCAGATTTCTTGAGCTCCTTAAATACAAGCTCTGTACCAATCATAAGACCCACACCACACTCTAAAATGCGTAAAATAGTTTGATACCAACTAGCATTCAACAGTGTATCATTAACTACACCCACTGCGTGAGGCCCTAGAATCATACCTGTTAAAAGCCATCCTAAAATAGCTGGGAGCTTTATCTTAGATACAAGCTTACCCATGAAAAATGCGATACCAACTGATACCAAAAGCCTTAGTATTAATAAAACCATTATTTTGTTTCCTCCTTTGCTATTCCATAAAGCATAATTTTTAATAGCTTGCTTAATTTAAACTCGTGGTCATCGACTAACTTTCTATAATCGTCATAAATTTTATTCTGAAAGTAATTGTTAAATGATTCTTGAAATATAAGAAAATATTCAATCGCTTCTTTACAAGAGACATCACTTTTTAGATTGACATTTTGGAGAGCTTGTTCATAATAATTGACATTAAGTGCATCCAGTTCAGCTTTTATTTTCTTTATTTGCGCTATCAAGTGCTTAGGTGGCTGTAATAACGCGCTTGTAAATATATTGCTAAAATGGGGATTTTCATTAAAGAATTGTTGGCGCATATCAAGATATTTCTTTATATCTTCTTCAACATTATTAAAAGTTATTCTTTTGCTATTAAGGAAAGTAGTTAGACTATTAAAACATTCAGTAACACAAACCAGATATAGCTCATCTTTATCTTTAAAATAATGATAAATAATTCCTTTTGATATATTGCCATTTTTACAAATTGCATTTAAAGATGCTTCTGCATAGCTATTTGTCCCAAATTCCGCTATTGCACTATTAATTATCTTTTGCCGACTAAGCAAGCTTTTTTCTTCTCGTTTCATATATTTCACCTCAATATAGTTTTTGACCACATGGTCAATGTTGCTATATTATCACAAATAGACCACTCAGTCAATGACCTTTATGTAACTTCTTTCTTAACACGGATTTTATATGAGTTTTGATATAATAAACTCATATAATAAAAATAGATGGAAAATTCAAGCGTTCACAACTTTATTAACTAGTGGGCATTATGATTTTGTTTGGCGTGCTTTTGGGCAGGCTTGTATGTGGATTTTTATGTCCGTTTGTGTGGTTTCAAGAATTATTATTGTGGACAGAATTATACAGAAGAATTTAAAAAGTAATTTTAGAAGTTGAAGGCATTACAGCTTCAAGAGTTAAAATAGACAGCATAATGAACCTATATTTCACCATTCAATTTTCATTGTGAATGCAAAAAGACTATGATAAATGAATAATCCATCATAGTCTTCCTTTAGTAAGTACGTTATTTGTAATACTTTCCTGTGCACTCTTTGATTTCCACTTCAATAACGCCAGCGCCCCTTACCATATTCTCAGGTAGGACCTCCCCCGAAAATTGAGGAGTATATTTATTTACTACCATATTTAATATTTCTCTTTTAGCACCGGCATCTGTAAGAAGCCTTGCATGTCCTAATATAATAACACTATTGTACTTAACATTTACATCACAGGCTACATCAATATCTTCATATAATAATCCTAACATTTCATGAACCTCAACACAAACTTTAGAATTTAGCTTAATATTGTCAATCTTTTGTCCCTTCGGCAGTCCATGCATATAAATTTTATCATTATAGTATACAAAATTCATCGGTATAGCGTATGGAAATCCATCGCTACCTTGAGTCGCAAGAACACAATCCTGTGATCTTTCCAATAAATCCTCTACCTGCTCTTTTGTTAATTGATGATTTTTCATTCTAAATTGCATAAAATCCCCCCCCACTTTTTGGAACCCTGTTCATTATTAATCTGTAAATAAGACATCTATTTACTAATCATAGACTTTATAGTAATATTGTATCATATATTGGATATGTTTAAAGTGCCAGTTTGATACTAAATGATGGATACAGTTTCTAAATATATTATGGGGTGATTTTATGATTTATATTAACGAGAAATCCAAAGTACCAATTTATCAACAAATCTATGAACAGATAAAGGACGATATTGTTAAAGGTGTTCTCGTTGAAGGAGATAGACTTACTTCTACAAGGGTATTAGCAAAGGAATTATATGTTTCTAGAAATACGGTAGAAAACTCATATTCCCAACTTTCTCTTGAGGGGTATGTTGAAAGCATCCCTGGATCAGGTTTTATTGTGAAAAATATAAACGAAGAATTGCTCTTTTATCCAAGTAAAACTCCAGGTAAGTTACATAAAAATATAGAGAAAGATAATAATGAATCATCTTCATTTAATGATGATCCTTTACTATATAAATATAATTTTCAATATGGAAATTTTGATGATTCGATGTTCCCACATTCACTATGGCGGCGTTTGACTACAGAAGCTCTTTTATCAATTGATGCTAAGAAAATCAACTTTTATAATGATAAACAAGGTGAGTTAGATTTACGAATGGAAATTATGAATTACCTTAAAGTCTTTAGGGGAGTCTCTTGTACTGCTGAACAAATAGTTATTTGTTCAGGAAATCAACATGCATTAGATTTGATATGCAAGATTTTTTCTAAATACAGTCCTAAGATAGCAATTGAAGATCCTGGATATGATGGTGCTCGAATTGTATTTGAAAATAATAATTTTGAAATCAATCCTATTCCTGTAAAATCTGATGGAATAAACATATTAGAATTAGAGAACTCTTCAGCAAAACTTGTATATATAACACCTTCCCATCAGTTTCCCACCGGTGTTATTATGCCTATTCAAAATAGAATACACCTACTTCATTGGGCAACTCA
>CAYYWN010000136.1:0-6225 GCA_964474485.1 uncultured Clostridium sp.
GTTTCGGTGATCTTCTCTCTCTCCCTATTGCTGTCTCTCTCTCCTTTTTCTTCCTTCATCTTGTCGATTAAGGCCTCAAAATTCTTTTTATCTATTTCCATAACAACATCTGAAAACATTTGAATAAATCGTCTATAAGAATCATATGCAAATCTTTGATTTCCTGTAAGTTTTATCATAGCTTCAACTGTTTTATCATTTAATCCAAGATTTAATATAGTGTCCATCATACCAGGCATAGAAGCTCTAGCTCCTGATCTAACTGATACTAGTAATGGGTTTTCTAAACTACCAAATTTCTTTCCAGTAGTTTTTTCTAACTCACCTAGCTGTTTATATATTTGACTAGTAACTTCATCAGTTATAGTCCTACCATCATCATAATATTTGTTACATGCTTCTGTAGTTACAATAAATCCTTGTGGTACAGGTATTCCAATTTTAGTCATTTCTGCGAGATTGGAACCTTTTCCACCAAGAAGATTTTTCATTGAAGCATCACCCTCATTAAAAAAGTAAACATATTTCTTTTCCATATTAACACTCCTTCGATTATATAATCTATTGAATTGTATTCTAAAGGGACTTTTTTCGTCCCGGTTAGTATAGAATTTACTTTGATTGACCTAATTTAACAAAAAGCTTTGTAATGTTGGTTTTAGAAACTTTTCCAATAATTTTAAATTGTTCTTTTCCTTCTTCGAACATTCTTTCAACCACTGGTAAACTATCAATTTCATGATCAATTATCTTTTGAGCTATTAGGTATGCACTATCTTCCTTTTCTACAAATATAATATTAGGCATCCTGGTCATTATAATACCTACAGGAACTTTATGTATATCTGTTCCTCCCATAGCTATTTTCAAAAAGTCTTTTCTAGATATAGCCCCTGTTAACATGCCCTTATTTTCAACAAATAAGGTTCCTACATCATTTAAAAAAAGATGTATTATGGCATCGTATACTGTAGTTTCTTCGGATACCACTACAGGTTTAGACATTATATCTTTTGTCTTAATGTCTACTATATAATCATAAATCATGCTATAAGAGGGTTTTTGTGAGTATATATATCCTACCTTAGGCCGTGCTTCTAATACACCTATCATAGTTAAAATAGCCAAATCTGGTCTTAAAGCAGCTCTTGTAACCCCTAAATTAGACGCTAGAGTTTCACTTGTAATTGGGTGATTTTCTTTTACTAATCTAATTATTTCTTCTTGTCTTGGCGTTAGCTTAATATTAATCACCTCTCTTATCCTCTTAGAATATAGCAGCATATTCTACTAATATATTCAAATATATTATACACGAATTTCATAAAATAGTATATATCAATTACATAAATTCAGTTATAATTTTATCTATAATTCATTAATTTTTGTGCAATGCTTACTTTTCTTTATCTATATCGTCAAATTTCACAGTATACCTATATACTGGTTCATCAGTGATTTCTATATCATCTCTAGACTTTTCTTTTTTAAGCTTATCTTTTACTATATATGTTATTCCCTCAAATTTTTCTTTAATATCTGTGGCAAAGTTATTTGCTTTATTTTTAATTATTTTATTTACAAGTTCTATAGTTCCATCCTCTTTTGTTATTTCAACTGTTACCGTTGTTAAGGTTGCAGTTGCAAGCCCAATGGCAATAAGAGGCTGCCAAACTGTTGCAATAACCCCTGCGGCAATGCTGGCATTTACTGGTACATCTACCAATACTTTATCTTCCTTTTTTATTCTTATTCTATTTATGTTCCCTTTATTTATTATTCCTTTAAGCCATTTAGTCAATTCATCTAAGGTAGAATATATCTTTTTTTCTTTATCTTCTGAATTTGACTCTATATAAATCATCGAATCTACTATATTACCTTCATTAATTTCTAAAACTTCTTTGGCCTTTGCATAAGTAACTCCAGCTCGTTCTCTTATTATATCAATCTTTTCTAAAGTTATATCTGACATAAATTTCACACTCCTTTTATAGACTGAATTATTGAATACAACCCTTTAGTTTATATTTATTTTATAAATTCAAGCATTTGAAGACTTTTTGGGATTCTTGTATAATTTAATGAGATCATAGTAGTGAGAACCTTATATAATTCTTTTCGTATGTCTTCACTTAAATTTAATCTATAGAGCTTTTCAGGGCTAGTATTAGATAAAAATCTTAATGAATTAAAGGATGCCTTACTTAAAAAAATTGAATCCAATTTCTCACATTGATCACATATCCCTCCCCCATAGGTTAGATTTATATAATTAGATGTTCGGATCTCTTTTTTACAAAGGCTACAATGTTCTAATTCTAAGTCATATCCTGTATATTTTAATAATCTTATTTCAAAAGCTCTTATTAATATTTCATAGTTTATAGCTCCTGTACTTAACAGATATAGACATGTGGTAAAATCCTTAAAAAGATTTCTATTACTTTCTTCTTCTACCATGGCTATATCTATAAGTTCACAAATATAAGTTGAGTAAGTAAGCTTTTCTAAATCATTCAATAAGCCACCAAAAGAATTAATAACCTTAGCTTCATTCAAGGTATATAGATTTTTACCCCTAAATATAACATATTCTCCAAAACAAAGTTGCATAGTAGGCGTAAGCAAATTGCTTCTATTTCTTTTGGATCCTTTAGCAATAGTCTTAACTTTCCCAAGTTCTTCTGTAAAAATGTAAACTAGTTTATCATTTTCTTTAAAATCTTGCACCTTTATAACTACTCCATTTGTTTTATACGTTGACACAAGATCATCTCCTATTATTTTAAGCTGAGTTTACATTGTTATGTGACAAGTGCCATAAATAATTATCCTATGCAAATTTCATTTTACCTTTTTAGTTTGTATCCTAACTCTTTTAAGTAATTAGGATTATCTCTCCACTCTTTTCTTACCTTAACCCATATCTTAAGATTAACTCTTGATTCTAAAAGTTTTTCTATATCTTCTCTTGCATACTGACCTATACGTTTTAACGTCTGTCCATTTTTACCTATTATTATCCCCTTATGAGAATCCTTTTCACAAAGTAAGTCTACCTCAATATGATACATACCTTTAGCATCTTTTTTCATTTGAATTACATCAACAGCTATTCCATGGGGAACTTCCTCATTCAATACTCTTAGCGCCTTTTCTCTTATAGTTTCTGACACAATAAACTTTTCTTGAACATCCGTAATCATATCTTCTGGATAATATTTAGGTCCCTCAGGAAGATTTTCCTTCATAAGTTCTAGCAGTTTATCTGTATTTTTACCCTTTAACGCTGATATAGGGATTATTTCTTTAAATTTAAAGTACTCTCCATATTGTTTTAAAGTTTCTGCCACATTCTCTGCAGTGTTTTCATCTACCTTATTTAATACTAAAAATACAGGAACAGAGGTGTTTTTCAGTTCCTCTAATATATGTATATCGCCCTTTTCTATATGCCCTTGTGGAGTAGTTAAAAATAAGATAAGATCTACCCCTTTAGTAGAATCTTGAGCAACTTTTACCATATACTCTCCTAATTTATGCCTTGGTTTATGTAGTCCTGGTGTATCAACAAATATTAACTGATAATCTTCTCCAGTCATTATAGTTTGTATATTATTTCTTGTAGTTTGCGGTTTATTAGAAACTATAGAAAGTTTCTGCCCCATTAAGTGATTTAGCAATGTGGATTTACCCACATTAGGTCTTCCTATTATAGTTACAAATCCTGATTTAAACATCTTTCCTCCTTATAATTCCAGGTCTTTTTTCGTAAACGAACCTGGTAATATTTCATCTAAAGTTTTTATTATAAAATCTTCCTTGTTTTTAATTAATATTATTGGAATATCTCCACTTTGTGCAAATTCAGATATTACTTGCCTACATATACCACAAGGATGTGTATGTGTGTTCAAATCTCCTATTACAGCAATAGCTTTTATGATTTTATGTCCTTCAGATACTGCTTTAAAAATAGCCGTTCTTTCGGCACAATTCGTAGCACCAAATGAAGCATTTTCAATATTACATCCTGAATAAATTTTATCATCTTCTGTTAAAACAGCAGCACCTACTTGAAATTTTGAATAAGGTACATATGCAAAGTTTCTAGCATTTATAGCTGCCTCTATTAATTCATCATAATTCATAATTAATTACCTCCATATATAAAACTTATTAATTTAAAATATCGTATTTAAATTATAGCACTAATCAATGCTAATACAATATAAATTTATATATTAGGTTTATTTTATAGCTTTTAACTAAATAATTTAAATATAAATACAGTTAAAACTGTACCAAATGCTGCACCTACTACAACTTCTTGTACAGAGTGAACCTCAGAGTCGACCCTACTTTGTGCAACTATAATTGCTAAAAGATAACTAAGTGCCATAGAAACAGGCTCTTCTGCAATTAATGCAATTATTGTAGCTATAGAAAAAGCAATAGTACTATGTCCGCTAGGCATTCCACCTCTAAGAGGAGTTCCTTCTCCATAAATCGCTTTTACCATTATAGTAACTATACTAACCATAACTAATATTATAAAAACCATGTAGGGATCTGAATGTTTTATTTTAAGCATTATTGAAAATGTTGCGTTCGTTAATTTATCCGAAAATATTATGTATCAGACTATGATAGCATTAATAGAAGTAACAAGTACAGCTCCTGCTGCTGTATTCTTAGCTATCTTAGCCAAAGGATGGTAATAATTAGTTGTAGCATCAATAGCACTCTCTACAGACGTATTTATAAGCTCTGCTGCTATAACCAAAGTAATTGTTATAGTTATAATTAAAAGTTCAACCTTACTAATATCATATACAAAACATGCTGATAGCACTAGAAAAGTAGCCACTAAATGTATCTTCATGTTTCGTTGAGTTCTTGCAGAATATATTAGACCCTGTATAGCATAATTAAAACTGTCTATTAACTTTTTTATTTTCATAAATTCACCACCATAGTAATTTTGCCTTTTGATAAAAGTTTAAAGATTCTTAAAAAATATTTTAAGTGTGTTAGCTTATTTTCAAAGCATATAGCAACTAGACTATAATTAATATAGGTCACCTTCCTATATTAAGCTCACCTAATATATATTCCTCTCTTTTTCTCATAATAGTTTTTTCAGATTCTTCCATGTGATCATACCCCAAAAGATGAAGTATAGAGTGTACTATTAAATAAGCTACCTCTCTTTTAAAGGAATGTCCATAATCCTCACTTTGCTCTAAGGCTTTTTCAAGGGATATGATTATATCACCAATAAGTAGGTCTTCACCATCAAGATATGTCTCATCAAACTTATACCCAATATAAACTTCACTAAACACTTTATCTTTAGGGTAATCCAAAAGAGGAAATGATAAAACATCAGTTTCATTATCTATACTTCTGTGCTTTTTATTTATATTCTTTATATCAATATTATTTACAAGTAATACGCTAAGCTCATACTTTATATTAACCCCCTCTTTTTTTAATGCAAAATCCACTACCTTTTCTATATCTTTTATAAAATCTTCATCTATTGAAATATCATTTTGTTTATTTTCAACATATATCATTGTTACTTCTCCTTAATTACTTTAGTGTTATCTGATGGGTACTCAATTCTTTGGTGATATATACTATTTAAGGTTTTTAAAAAAGATTTTCTTATCATCTCTAAATCCTTTAATGTTAAATCACAGTCATTTAATTGTCCATCATTTAACTTATCTTTTATTATATTGTTAACCATTTCTTCAATTTTACCCTTAGTCGGTTTTGAAATTGATCTAACCGCAGCCTCCACGCCATCCGCTAGCATTATTATACCAGATTCTTTAGTTTTAGGTATAGGTCCTTGATACCTAAAATCCTCTTCTTTTATCTCCTCTGGTTTCTCACTGTTATTTTTCGCAGTAAAATAAAAGTATTTTACAAGAGTATTTCCATGGTGCTCTTCTATTACATCTTGAATCGCCTTTGGTATATTGTACTCTTTAGCAAGTTCCAATCCATCTTTTACATGAGAGGTTATTATTAAAGTACTTAAATTAGGCGTTATTTTATCGTGAGGATTTTCATTTCCCACTTGATTTTCCTTGAAAAAATATGGTCTTTTAGTTTTTCCAGCATCATGATAATAAGCTGCAATTCTAGCCAAAACTGCATTTCCTCCTACTTCTTCTGTAGCCATTTCTGCTCAGTTTGCTACCATTA
>CAYYWN010000137.1:0-6141 GCA_964474485.1 uncultured Clostridium sp.
CTGTTCAGATAATTGAAGTCCATTAACATCAGGCATTTCAATATCTAGAAAGACAACATCAATATCTTCTGCTTTAACTACATTATCCTCATTGTATTTAGGCTCTAGTATTCCCATATAATTAGCCTCAAGGTCATCCAAAGAATCTATATATATTGCTTCCATACCATCCTTTTTAGATATAATCAGTGGCACACATACCTTTTTATTTAATAAAAGCGCATTTTTAATTATTTCATGTGTATCCACTTCATCCTTATAACTTACATATATAAAAATAGTACTACTATCTTGAAACTTTTCATCTTTTAAAACATTCTCTAATATTAAACTATCATAATACTCTCTATCTGAAGCTGATAAGCCCTTTCTTTTATTTTTCGATAGAATTCTTAAATTTTTTTTATCATTAGTCATCTTCACCTATATTCCTCTCCATTCTTTGGTCTATTATTTCTGCTGGAGTCACATTTGACATATGACTGTATCTATAGTTTGCCGCTGCTGCTTCTACTATAACGGCTATATTTCTTCCAGGTCTTATAGGTACTGTTATCTTTCTTACAGGTACATTTAATATATCTACATATTCTTTATCTATACCAAGTCTATCATAGACAGCTTCATCTTTCCAATGTTCTAAACGTATAACAAATTTTATTGTTTTATTATTTAATACTGAACTAAGCCCGTATAAAGCTGGAACATCTATAATTCCCATACCCCTTACTTCTAACATCCCAAAGGTTATATATGGAGACCTCCCCTTTAGTATTCCATCAATTTCTTTTATATCTACTGCATCATCTGCCACTAATCTATGTCCTCTTTTTATAAGTTCTAAGGCTGTTTCACTCTTGCCTATACCACTTTCCCCTGTTATTAATATGCCTATACCATAAATATCTAATAGTACACCATGTACTCTGGTTTCTGGTGCTAGCTTATCATCAAGATATGTAGTAAGTTTACTTATAAATTTTGTGGATATCATATTAGTTTTTAAAACCCACTTATTACATTTAATAGCATTTTCTAATAATTCGCTATGAGGCTCTAAATCTCTTGTTAGTATTAGGCAAGGAGTTTCAAATGTAAAATATTTTTTAAGTCTTTTTTTTCTAAGTTCTAATTGCATATCATCTATAAAGCTCCATTCTGCCATACCCATTATCTGAATCCTATCCTTAGAAAAATAATTGTAAAATCCTGCAAGTTGTAGTCCAGGTCTATTAAAATCACTAGTGCTTATCATTATTCCCTTCTCACCTTCAGATAAAACTTCTAATTTGAAATCCTTTATTAGTTTTTCTACTGTAACTGTCATTTTCTTCACCCCTAAGCTTTAATTCAATAAAAATTAGTTGATACCCTTTAACTTTATTTTTTCTCTATAGTTTCTAACTGAGCTCTAAAATTAGATTTAACATTATCTATATACCTTTGCCTTAACTTTTTTTGCTCAAGCTTTTCCTCTTCCGTTAAACCTTCTTCTTGACTTTTTTTATATAAAACATTTATTCTATTAATTACATCTTCAATTTTCATAATATCATCCTTTCTTATATGCACTACATAAAAATAAACCCATAACAATCATCATATTTTTATAACTTCTATATATTATATTAAACATTATTTAAACTAAAATTACAAATACAAATATATAATCCTTCGTATTAATATAAATTTATAATTTTAATTAAGATTTTAAAAGTATATATTTTGTACCTTATGGCATATTTGTACAACACCTTGTATATTATTGTAGTATTATGTCATAATTTGACTAAAACTTTTGCTTTTATATTTTTCAAATTCTGATAAAATAGTCTAAGTAGCATACTAGTTTTGGAGGCGTGACAATGGAAAAACATATATTAGAAGCTGAGATAGAATCTTTAAAAAATGATTTATATAAGTTACTATCTACAAAAAAACCTACTGATAATATCGTAGTTAAATGCAGTGAGACATTGGACAAGCTTATTGTTAAATACTATAAATATTTAGATTAAATTTTGACAACACCTTTAAATATCTAATTTAAAAAGTATATAAATAAAATATAAAAAAACTTGTATATTTTAATAATATATTATAAACATAAAGGTCATAAATTAAACAATATATTCCCTTATATATATTTTATAATATTTATTTTTATACAAGTTTCTTATTTATAATGGCATTGTTATACTCATAAGGTCAATTAAACATGTTGACCATCCAATAAGTATATCTATTTTGTAAAAACTTTATTTATTATAAGTTCAATTCGTTTAAAATATCTTCTATGTCTAGTTCTTTATTTTTAGAGCACACGGCTAATATGAATTCATTATACTTACAGTTTTCCTTAGGTATATCATAAGATACATATTGACCTTCCACTTCAAATTCTTCCATAAGCTCTTCTACAAGATCCCCAACATTATCTATAGCTACATCGCTAAGATAAGGAAGCAAGAAATCATCGTACCATTCATTATCCTCTTCTTCAGATTTACACTCATCGTTAGCGTAAGCTTTAGCTGCTTTCATTTCCTCTTCATCAAAATCATAATAGGCTCTTAATACTAATGTATCATTCTTGTAAGGTATTTCTTCTACCTCACTTATTTCTCTTTCTAGTAAAAAATCAATTATTTCATCTTTTTTCATTATAATACCCCTTAATTTTTATTTTTAATATAACAATTTTTTATATTCTTTTTTTACCGCTTCAAACTCATCTTTATCTTCTACTAAGTTTAATTCTTCTTTATCTTCAAATCTAGCTACTCTAAATATAAAAGCATCATCTTCATTACCATCTACTTCTGATAAAATAAGATATTCACTTTCTTTATCTTCTAGATAAATTCTTGCTATAGCTTCAAAATCAACTTTGTTGCCCTCTTCATCTTTAAATGACATTATTTCTTTATTTTCCAAACCTTCACCTCATTTTCATCTAACTTAAAGACTATAAACTAGACTAAATTTATATTTTAATTTAGTCTTCTTATATATTTTATAAAGTCCTTCATTCTAATAACAAATATAGAGTAAAGAAGTTTATTAACCAATGAATATATATTAACATATTACAAATTATATATTCAATATCCTTATGAAATTATTAATTTAATAATGTCATAAATTTGTCCACAAATTCTTCTGCCTTTTTATATTCATCCTTTGAAGGAACAAATTTAAACTTTAAGCCGTCGTTTATAACTTTAAATTTTAAGTTCTTTAATCTTTCAGTTATCATAGGCACACCTTCCCCACTCCACCCATAGGATCCAAATGCTGCTGCAGCCTTTCCCCTATTCTCTATTGGAGATATTAATGATAAAAGATCCCAGGCTGGTTTTACTGCATCTTGATTTATAGTAGGTGATCCTATGAGTATACCACTGGATTTATCTACTAAGCTTATAGCTTCATTTAAATCCATGGAAGTTATCTCATGCACCTGTGCTTTTATTCCTTTTTCTATTATTTTTTCTTTTAAGAACTCTGCCATATCCTTTGTATTATTATAGGCAGAAATATAAAATATTTGAATATTTTTTTCTTCTATTTTCTCTATTACAGCCCACTTTCTATAAAGACCTAGATACTTATCTACATTATCTTTATGAATCGGTCCATGACTTGGTGCTATAATATCAAACTTTAAATCTTTAATTTTATCTAGCGCAAGATTAACAAACTTTTTAAAAGGTCCCATTATAACATCAAAATAATATTTAGTTTCATTCATATATTCTCCAGCACACTCATCTACTATACATGGTTTTTCTGGGCAATAGTGTGATCCTGTAAAATCACAAGTAAATAATACATCCTTTTCTTCTACATAAGTAAAAATTGTATCTGGCCAATGAAGATTAGGAGCTGAAATAAATTTCAATGTATTTTGTCCAAGTTGTATATCATTTTTAGCTTCTATTGAGTTAAATTCTTTATTCATTATTTCCTTTAAATACATTAAAGCGGCCCTAGATCCAACTACTTGAGCATCAGGATAATCTTCTATAAGATTAACTATAGATCCGCTATGATCAAGTTCTGTATGTTGAACTACTATATAATCTACTTTTTTTCCCCCTATAACCTCTGTTATATTGTCTTTCATCTGTCCATAAAATCCATCTTTAACCCCATCAATAATAGCTACTTTTTCATCATTTATTATATAGGAATTATAAGTAGTCCCTCTTTTTGTCTCCATGATTATATCAAATACCCTAAGATCCTTATCATATGCACCAATCCAATAAATACCTTCTTTTAACTTCTCTACACTCATGTCGTTACCTCCTTTAAAGCTTTCATCTGTCTAAACTATTAAAATTTATATACTAGACATATACAAGTCACCGTAATGACTTTGCAATTTAATTCTACCACATCTATAAAAAAACTCAAGGTAATGAATAATCATTATCCCATGGCTAATATTCACTAAAAAGGTCCCACCTGAAAATAAAAAAATAACTTGATTAATTACTCTAAAATGGATTCATCCAAAAGAGGTGAGACTTTTCCATTATAAAATATATATTCTAAATGTAAAGCCCTTGTTAGAACCACATAAAGTAGTCTTTTATCGATCTCCTCATTAGTATAATTATCTTCATTGCAATTATAAACTACAGTGCAGTCAAACTCTAGCCCTTTAGTCATATAAGAAGGTATTATTATCCTTTCAATCTTCAAGCTTTTATCCCCATCTTTTATTAAGTCCCAAGAATTTTCGCTATACTTTTTCATATAATCACTTATCTTTTTACATTCCTTATAGGTTCGCCCTACTATAGCTATGCTCCTTTTTCCTAAATCTTTAACCTCTTTAACAATTTGATCTATATTATTTGCAAAATCTTTATTATTTTGAAATTTAATTATTTTAGGTTCTTTACCCCTTCTAAGTACAGGTATTGCTGGATCTAAATTGTTTTTTTGCTTTTTTAATATTTTATTTGCAAATTCAATTATTTCAACAGTTGATCTATAGCTTTGTTTTAATGGCATATAACTGCAATTCCCACTAAATACATCCTTTATCACACTAGTCCAGCTGTCAATTCCTTTATAATAGTATATCCCCTGACCAAGGTCTCCAACAATTGTAAAGGACTCACCCTTTGCAATATTTTTAAGGGCTTCTAATTGAAAATAGCTATAATCTTGTGCTTCATCTATAACCACATGTTGAAATTTATACTTTTCAGGTACTCCCTCTATTTTAAACTTTATATAAAGCATAGCTGCTAGATCATCACTATCTATGATATTTTCTTCTTTATTCTTTAATATTTCATCCTTCATATATTCTCCTAAAGCCTTTGGAATCTTATCCGCAGTAGCTTCATAAAACATATCTTGATTCTCGAACATATTGTAATAAAGACCTTGAGAGTCCAAGTTACCCCAATTTGAAAAATATGATTCAAAGGACTTTTTTGCCTGCTTTTTAATGTTTTTCTTTTTTTCATCCCTTTCATCATATATTTCAATGATTTTTTTTCTTCTTTCTACGCTATCCTCCATAGTCTTTTTTGTCCTAGCTATGGTATAATCATAAAAAAAGTCTATTCTCCCCATAATATCATTTATCTTTTCTTTCAGTTTCAAAGTAAGGTATCTTTTTATTTCTTCCTTTCTTTTATTTATAGGCAGATTTACCATATCCCTTAAAAATAATCTTTTTATTTCTTTACTTTCAAATAATACATAATCTTCTACTTTTATATCTTCAATATTGCCATCTTTTCTTTCTAATAGCTGAATGTACCTATTTAATATAGTTTTAAAAACAATGCTTCCCTTTATCCGACTAGAGTTAGTTATGTACTTAACATCTTCAATATCTGATTCTAATACTAAAGATAACTTTTTATCTTTAGTTACTACCTTCTTTTTAATACCCAGTATATCTAAAGATATCTGCTCAAATGTGCTTTGTTTTACTTTATCTACACCAAGGCTAGGTAAAAGTTCTGATATATAATCTAAAAATAAATTATTAGGCGCTAATACTAATATATCTTCTCCACTTATTTTATTTTTGTATCTATATAAAAGATAAGCGAGTCTATGAAGCGCCACAGTAGTTTTACCTGAACCTGCTGATCCTTGCACTAT
>CAYYWN010000138.1:0-6123 GCA_964474485.1 uncultured Clostridium sp.
CAACTCCATTAAGTGAATCTTTAGTTACTAATTCAGTACAGTGGATAGGTCACGCTTCTGTTATGATAAATCTTTATGATAACATATTCGTAACAGATCCTGTTATTGGATCCGTAGGTCAATTTAAAAGGAGGATTAAACCTTCTATGAATCTAATAAATTCAGATATTAATTATATCCTACTATCTCATGGTCATATGGATCATATTGACTTTTATTCACTAATAAAAATGAATAAAAAGGTCATAGTCCTTTGCCCTAAGTCCTATATAAGATCTATAAGGGCTATAGGATTTAAAAATGTAACCGGTATATCCGAAGGCGAAATATACCAAAATGAAGATGTTACCATAACATGTATAGCTGCAAATCATGATGGTCGAAGGTATTACCTAGGAAAAGATCATGGCAGTAATGCTTATCTTATTAGCTGTAAAGACAAAAGCGTATTTTTTGCTGGTGATACTGCTTTTACAGAAAACTTCAAGGAAATTGAAAGTGATCTGGCCCTTATGCCTGTCGGTTGTTATCTACCTGAAGGCTTTGATAAAATGCACTGTACCCCACTAGAAAGTTATAAAATGTATAAAATGATGAAGTCAAAGAAAATGTTACCCATCCATTATAATACCTTTATATTATCACTAGAAGATGATTTAGATACTGTAAATATATTAAAATCCATAAAAGATAATACTATAGATATAATTAATATAGGTGAAACTTCGTTAATATAATATTACCTTTATTAGAAATATCTATACTATCTATTAATATATCCATTAATAGATTATAATGTAATTATCTTTATTACTTTGGGGAGGACTGAACTTTATGGATTTTAAACAAATAGAAGCCTTCATATCAGTTGCAAGACTTAAAAGCTTTTCAAAAGCTGCAAATAGTATATACTTATCTCAACCTACTATAAGCTCTCATATCTCTAGTTTAGAGAAGGAGCTAAATGTTCAACTTTTTGATAGAAATTCCAAAGAAGTTAATGTAACTCCAGCTGGTCGGTCATTTTTAAATTATGCTGTAGACATTATAAATACTAGAAATAACGCAATAACAAATTTATGTGCTTTTAATAATAAGATTTGCGGTACCCTAAATGTATCTGCTAGTACAACTCCCTGTCACACTATTGTACCAAGTCTTATAAACAAATTTAGCACAGAATATCCTCAAATAGCCTTTAATATAAGCGAAAAAAATTCTGGAGAAATCATTGAGGATATAATTAGCTTAGACTGTGAAGTGGGACTAGTTGGCGATATTGGAAAGACTGATAAGATAAAAAGTTACTGTTTAGTAGAGGACAACCTAGTACTAATATCAAGCCCTTCTATGAACATACCAAAAGAAATAGACATAGAAGATTTGTTTAACTACAAATTTATAATGAGAGAAAAAAACTCCGCCACTAGAAAGACCTTTGAAGAGAGCCTCATATCAAAGGGCTTAGATCAAAATAAGTTAAATGTTTTATGTGAGGTAAATAATATGGATACACTAATACAGTTTGTAAAATCTGGTACAGGTGTTTCAATAGTTTCGCAAAACGTTGGACTCGATTACGTAAGTAATGGAAAGCTTAGTATGTCTAAGGTAAGAGGTTTAGACCTTAAGCGATACATCTATCTTATACTTAATTCAAAGCGTACACTAACACCTACAGCTAATGCCTTTTTTGAATTTTGTATTAAAGAGTTCAATGTAAACCACTTTCCTTCCTAGCGACATTTCCTACAAAAATGATATTTGTATAAGTTTCATTTAAAAGTGCTTAAAACTTACATAAACATAAAAGCTTCCTACTTAATTTACTTTTAAGTGGGAAGCTTTTATTTCGAATAAATACTACTTCTCTTATATATTTCATAATATATACTGTAATGCTAAAAAGGGGTCTTTATATGTTCTTATGGAAAAGTAAAATTGATGTTAACTTAAAAAAAGCTATAGATATAAACTTATATAAAAAGTATAGGGTTATAATCCATTGTAAAAATCTTCAAGAAAATATAGAGAAGAGAATAAAATCTGGTGGTGGAAAAGTTTTAAGATCTGTCTACACTATTGATATAATTTCTGCTTCTATATCTTCTTTATTAATACTAAGGCTAGCTGAATATCCCGAAGTTTCATTTATCACTTTTGATAGTTTTGCCTTCCTTTGTGGAAGAAGTGTAATTCATTCTAATAAAGCTTATATCGGTGATACCTATAACCTCACAGGTAAAAATATAGGTATAGGATTAATAGATAGCGGCGTTTATCCTCATCCCGACCTTTTGTTACCTAGAAATAAGATTAAATATTTTGTAGATATTTTAGAAGGGTTTAAGTATCCTTATGATGATAACGGCCATGGTACATTTATATCTGGCTTAATTTCAGGTAGTGGCCATAGTTCTGAAGGTAAATTTAAAGGTATTGCAGAAAATTCCTTTATATATTGTTATAAAGTTTTTAATTGCTTTGGTAGAGCTTATATTTCTGACATATTATTCGCTATAGACGATATTTTAACTAGGTCACAAAAGGACAATATAAAAGTTTTGTGCCTACCCTTTGAAATTTTAGAATATAATCCGTTTATAATTAATTGTTTTTCTTTGTTATTTGAAAAGTGCATAAAAGTTGGTTTAGTACCTATAGTACCTTCCGGTAGCATAAATGTAGTTGAAGAAACCATTATAGGTCTTGGTCTTATACCCCATTGCATAACTGTATCTGGTGTTAACATTCAAGACAGTATAAAAGAATTTAAATTTTCTTCTTCTAATGGAAATAAAAAAATAAATAAACCAGATATAGCTGCTAACTGCGTTGATTTATGTTCTTTAAACACAGATAAAAATTATATTTCTGAAAGAAATGAAAAGAAACTATACCCTAAAAATTTAGAGATACCATACACTTCTTATACCGGAACCTCTTGTGCCGTAGCTTATATATCCGGTGTATGTGCTTTACTTTTTGAAAATAACCCATCATTAACTTTTAAAGACTTATTGTCATTGCTAAAGGTATCTTCAGAGCTTGCACCTATATCTAAATCCCTTCAAGGAAATGGAATAGTAAATATAAATAAATTACTACCATAAATTAAAAAAGGTTGCACTTAATCATGCAACCTTTAAACTTACTAAACAACTACTTATCTTTTCCAGCCTATAATATCTTAGATGTTAAATATAATATTGTTTTTAGTATGCTTATTTAAATATTTAATATCCTCTTTTTGCATCTACAACATTCAGAAGTTCTTTTCCCTTCGAATACCTCTTTAAATTATCATAAATGGTTTGAAATCTTCTAATATTTCTTTTTTCAGATATCCATGAGTTATGGCAAGTTATTAAAACCCTATCAATATCCCATAATGGGCTATCCTTTGGTAATGGCTCTTGTTCAAAAACATCTAATGCTGCCCCAATAAATCTTCCCTTCTCTAACTCTTCTATTAGTGCATTTTCATCTATTATGCTTCCTCTAGCTATATTCACTATGGCTACATTATCTTTCATGATTTCCAGTCTTTCTTTATTTAATAAATGATAGGTCTCCTTTGTTTCAGGAACAGCTATAACAACAATGTCACTTATAGCTAACATCTCATCTATTTCTTCTTTTTTATAACACCTATCAAAATAATCGATATCTCTTCCTTTAGTATTCATCCCAACTACCTTTACTCCAAATCCCTGAAGTCTTTTAGCCGCTTCTATGGAAATGCTTCCAGTACCCACAAATCCTACTGTTTTACCATACAACTCTAACAAAGAGGTATCCATTTTCCACCTTTTATCTAATCTATTTTTAAATATATCCATCTGTTTTTTATAAATTTGTAATATACTTAGCACTACCCACTCACCCATAGGTATGCTATATCCACCTCTATTATTTGTTACTACTATATTACTTTTTATGACTTTATCTTTTGGTAATTGATCTATTCCTATACTAGATAATTGTATCCATTTTAAACTTTTCATCTTTAATATATCTAAACTATTAAAAGGATCATAACAAACTAAAACTTCTACATCTTCGAGCTCTATATCGTAGGTTAATCCATGTTCCTTTTTCATTATTATCTCATAACCTAGTTCTTCAATTTCTCTTATTTCATCACTACCATAATTGTATGTTACTAAACACTTTTTTAAACTGTCTGCCATAACCTTCCATCTCCTTCTATTAACATCTTTTATCATTTGTAAAATATATCACCTTTGGTATTAGTTTTCTAAATACCTTAATACTATTTTACCTGTAAAAAGAAAGAGTTCAATACTTATATTTAGTTATTTCATGTAAGTCATTGGGTTTTCGGACTTTCCATTTAGCCTTAGTTCAAAGTGGATATGAGGTCCTGTACTTCTTCCTGTACTACCTACCTTTGCTATGATATCACCCTTTTTAATGGTATCTCCCTGATTCTTATTTATTGAACTACAATGTCCGTATAAGGTTTCTATCCCCTTGCCGTGGTCTATCTTTATATATTTACCATATACATTATCATATCCTACCTTATTAACTACTCCGTCTAGAGCAGCACCTATAGGGTCCCCTGTATTTCCTGCAATATCTACTCCGTGGTGACTTTCATTGCTCCATCTTGTGCCAAAATTAGAGGTTATAGCTCCTCTTGATGGTCTTTCTAAAAAGGAAATAGTAGTTCCTATAGGGTTTTTAGTTCCTTTAAGTATTACTTTATTTTTAGGTGCTTCTATTATTTCTTCTTTTATCATAGTTTCTGATATTACCTTTGCATTTACAATACTTACCTGCTTTTCTATAAGCCTTTTACCTTGCTTTCCTGAATCCTCTACTTTAAATTCACCCATATAATATCTATCTGTAGTTTTAATGGTTGTATCTTCTGGTATATCTTCTATATCATTTTTTGTATAAATAATATTTACAGATATTATTGGACTTTCCTTACTACTATCTAATTCCTTTATTACCTTATATATATCCTCTGGAGTTTTTATTTGAGATTCATAAGCTCTGTAGGGTATATAATATATATTATTATTTATAGATGTATTTATTATATCTTGGTTATTTAAATCATTTACCCTTATATAATGCTCTTTTGCTAAATTAAATAAATCTTCGCATCTATCTTTATTCCTTAATATGCCTACACTTATTTCATCTATCTTTAAAACTAAACAATCTACTTCTTTGTCTAAACTGGCTTTTATATTCGAAACTATGCTATCATAGTTATTTAAGGATGAAGTTTTTGTAATCACCCTTTCAAATTTTATGCCTTCACTTATTTTTATATCCTTATTTTTCTCTAAGATTTTATTGTAAATCTCTATAACCTTATCTTTATCTTTATAATAAGCTACACAATTACCTTCAACATATGCTGCATAAGCTAGATCATATTCCGAATTTATGTATATAGCTAAAAGTGGAAGTATAAATAGTGATATAATAATTGAAGTTTTTATAAAACTAATATATCTTTTCTTCATTTCTGCGTTCCTTTCTGTATAGAAGACTTTAAGGTATATTTAATTCTTCATGATTATACAATCCCTTTTACTTTACCCCATTTATCATAAAAATATTCATATGTAAATATTTTGTGTTACTATTTACATAGACATAGCTTTACTATAAAATTATTAGAGCAATCTAAATCAGTATTGCAATTTAGAAAGGTTGGGATTTAATGAGTACCTTCATGCTTAAAAATACAGCTTTAAGCACTACCCCTGTAAGTAATATTTTTATAGAAAATCATATGCCAAAAGCTAGAGGTGAATTTATAAAGGTATATTTATTATTATTAAAATATAGTGTCTCTGGGGAGCTTGGAGTAAATTCTACTATCCTTGCCTCTGCTTTGAATCTATTGGAATCAGATATAATGAACGCTCTAAACTACTGGAACGATGAAGGTGTTCTAAAGATTATTCCCATAGATAAAATGGGTAATTTTAACATAGAATTTATTAATCTTGGAGAGGATCAAACTACTTCTAAAGTAAGTCTTTTAGAAGAGTTAAATAATTCTTCTGTGAAAGATATGCTACAAGAAATAGAAAAACTTCTATCAAGGCCTTTGTCTCCAAAGGAAAT
>CAYYWN010000139.1:0-6050 GCA_964474485.1 uncultured Clostridium sp.
TCTTAGATACAATTCTAGGTACAATGGCATTCCTGGTATTACGCTCAAGAATGGTTAAAAATACATAGTCATTACCAGATTTTTCACCAATCACAGAGTAATCCACTATGGATTTTTTTATTGGTTCAATTTCATTTTACAACAAGTCTTAATATATGGTAAAATTAAGTTGTTCTCCCAAATGGTACATGATATATTCATAATGTAGTAAATTTATGAATATTAGCTCTAATATATAAATTTAGAATAATATATTTAATGTGGACATCAAATGAATTTTAAAAAAGTAATAGTACTAGGTATGCTTGTTATCACATTTACAAGTGTATCTTCTAACACAATGGCCTATGCTAAAGATAATAATACCATTAACTCAAAAAGTAACTATAATTATGAATTAAGTTATAGTAATGATAATGAAAGAATAGTGAATAAACTGGATAGATATGTTGAATTAGATATAAATTCAAAACAATTTACTATAAAGTCTTTAGCATATTTAGAATTAGAAAATAAGGAAATAGACACACTTAAAGACTCCATTGATCAAAGTAATAAATTGATTAATGATGAAATTATTAGTGGTAAAAATATAGTAGCAAATATTGAAAATAAGACTTTTAAAGAACAAAGTAGAGTTAAAAGAAGTATAAGCACCTCCAAATATTGGGATTGGGAAATTTGTTGGTGGGGAAAAAGGCTTTTTTTGCATAATAATCTCATAGAAGATCTACAAGATTATTCAAAAACATATACAGCTGCAACTGGTGGTGCAGCGGCTGATGCGGTTTATGCTGCAGTAAAGTTTGGTAAGTTTACTGGTCCGGGAGGCGCTCTTATAGCTTCACTTGTAGGTTATCAGGCCGAATTATTTTATGACAAAGTAGTCAATAATAATAACGGTTATAGTGTATATATCGATGCTTTCAATGGGCAAATAGCACCTTCAGATTGGAAATTCTACCCTTCATGGTAAAATATGATACTTTTAGGAGGGCTTATTTTGAATAAATGTAGGAATTTAAATATTTTATTCCTTTTAGAAAGTATTGTATTTTTAATTTTAAATATAACTTTATATGAATCTATCATACCAATACTAAGTGTGATTCAATCGTATATTTATATTTGCTTTAGGCGTAAATTAAAAAATAAAAAATATATAGATAAAATATTTATTTTTACTGCGATTACTATCGTCCTAATTGTATTTATTCAAGATTATGCTAGATTGCATTAAGTTAACTTTTGAAAGAGTGGTTACAAAACTTTCTATTTTCCTAATGAAATTGAACCAATAAAAAAACAGTAGAAAGCATCTAACCTTTCTACTGTTTTTTTGTGATATTTTATCCGATGACTACCCGCTCTAATACTCCCATCGCACTCTGTGAAAGCGACTATCACCAAATCATAGATTGGGATATCTGCTTTTCTATCAAAGTGGGAGTAAAGAGCGGCTACGACCCTGGATAACGATTTCTAAGCTTCAGTGGGAGTAAAAATACCCTCTGAAGCAAAGAACTCTGTTTATGCAGATCCTAATAATAGTCCTATTTGATAAATTAATACTGAAACAATATATGCCATTACAAAATATGAAGACCCCCTTTTGAATATAGTTTTTGATACTATAAATCTCAAAATAAAGCTATTATAATCTTCTACTAACTAAATCATATTAAATAAAACACTATTTTCTTTATAAATGTGAATGAATAAGTCTTTTTCTAATAAGTGAAGCTTGTCATATGTGAGTTTAAATGTAGTGCATGCCCCTTTTGGTGCAGTAAAATCTCTTGTTACTTTTTCAAGTTCCTTTAATATATCTCCAGCTGCGTCATGCTCATCTTCTGTGTCTTTTATAAACTTATGAATTGCCTTTTTATACTTTTCATCCTTTGTTTCTTCATAGCCCTCAATTAAAGGGAAGAGATTTTCTTCTTCTTTTATTAAGTGCTCTTCAAGTTCTATTTTTAGTGCTCCGAAAAGTCTATGAACTTTCATAAGTTCTTCTCCATGGTGGTTAAAATGAACTTTTAAAATTTTAAATAACAATCCATCTATTTCTCTAAGTTCTCTTTTAGTGAAATTATGGTGAGTATCTATTATATTTTCTATTAATGAAGTAGGCTTTTCTTTTCTCCAGTCCCTGTACTCTGAATTGGATTCTATAAATTTTTCATATTCTTCATTAAGTTTTTGTACTATTGCTTCCGTATTTAATCCCTTTTCCTCTAAGGCCTCCCCTAATGAATCATGTCCTCCACAGCAATAATCTACTTTTAGTTCATTAAATATTTCGCTTGATCTTGGGAATATCGAAACGACCTCTCCAAGTTTTTGATTTGCATTTATAATCATATTTATAATTACCCCTTTCTACAATTTAACTATAACCTTTCACAAGAGCGAATATCAAAGTATGAAATCTCTTCACTTATCTTATTTAATTTTAATTTATTAAATTGGATTTAATAATAAGTCTGCTACAAATTTTGATGCCTTTTCAATTTTCTTTATATCTTCGTTCTTTGGTGAGAATCTTACCCTTATTGGGAATTCTATATCTGTCATACCTGTTGACTTTATTATATTTGAAGTGCTTAAAACATTCATATTAGTTTCATTTAAATAGTCTTGAACCACTTCAATTCCTTCTCCACTCCATCCATAAGACCCAAATACCCCTGCAATTTTCCCTTGTAAGTTTATATCTTTAAGTTCTTTTATTGTATCCTCTAAACTTCCTATTGCATCTCCATATTTTGTTGATGTACCAACTAGTAACATGTCTGTTCCTTCAATGGCCTTTAAAGCCTCTTCTTTAGATACCTTATTTATATCTATAATCTCAGTAATTATATTATCTTTTTCAAGCCTTTCTTTCATAATTAAAGCAATTTTTTTAGTATTGCTAGGCATGCCAGAATACACAAATAATGCCTTTTTATTAGATTCTGTACTCTTACTCATATCATCATATATTTTTATGAACCTTTTAACATCGTCTCTTAGAATAAACCCATGTGACGGAGCTATAATTTTTATATCTAAATCTTTGATCTTTTCTATCATGTCTTGAACATATCTTCTATGTGGGTGCATTATTAACGTATAGTATCCAATGAAATCCGGTGTAATATCTTCCTTTGCTTCATCATTAAAATATTCATAATTAGCTACATGAGTACTGAATATATCACAAGGGAATAAAATCTTATCTTCTTCGCAATAAGTTATCATTGTCTCTTCTGTATGGAGATATGGTGTTTCTATAAATTTAAGTGTCTTTCCACCTATATCTAAACTATCGCCATCCCCCACTACTAAAAAGTCTCTAGTATGAAGCTTGTACATTTCTTTTAACTCTTCTACTGCGAATTTAGTACATACAATAACCGCATTCTTAGCCTTTGAAGCAAGGCTTCCTAATCCTCCTGAGTGATCTGGTTCAGTATGATTTATTATAATATATTTAATATCTTCTAAGTTTATTATGCTCTTTAAATTTTCAGTATACTCTCTTGCAAAGGCCATATCTACAGTATCAATTATTGTTGGCTTTTCTGTCATTAATAAATAACTATTATATGTTGTTCCCTTTGTTAGAGTTAATCTATGAAAAGGTACATCTCTATCATCCACTTTTCCTACCCAATAAGTTTTTTCATTAATCATTTTAAAGTTTTCCATATTAAATACCTCCTAGTGTATTAGTTATTTATATTTATTTATTAAAATTCTTATTTATTTATCTTGTATCTTACTATGCCTTAATTCTATATCTGTTCTTGCTTTTAAAATATGATTCAAGTCACAGTTTTAAAAACTTATAATAAATGACTTAAAAGGCAGTTCATGAAGTTTGTATTTAAATACAAACTTCATGAACTGCCTTTTAATCTATCTTATTTTATTCTACGTATTCTCTAAGTGACTTCTCATCTTTTATTATTAAGATCTTATTCCCAATAAAATCTATTATATCTAATTCTTCAAATCCGCTAAGTTTTCTACTTATAGTTTCTCTTGTTATTCCACAGTAGTTTGCCATCTCTTCTCTATTTATAGGAAGTTCTATTTTTATGCCATCTTTAGTGGCTTTACCATACTTCTCGCTAAACTCCAATATCATATGTGCAATTCTTATTTCTGCATCATTTGTAGCTAGATTTTGAGCTAAATTCTCTGCTCTTGTTAGCTTCTTTGCAACTTCTTTTAATATTTTTAGAGAAATCCTAGGGTTTCTCATTAAAATATCGTCCATATGTTTTTTTGAAAGAGTACAAATCTTTACATTAGAAATAGCGTATCCAGAGAAATTATACCTTTCTTCATCATTAAATAGGTTTAACTCTCCAAAAAAATCACCGCTAGAAAGTATATGAACTATTTGTTCCTTCCCATCTTTAGTCATCTTTGAAAGTTTCACCTTTCCTTCATTTATAATAAATAAAGTATCAGAACTTTCTCCTTCATAACAAAGGGCCTCACCTTTTTTAAACTGAAGATGACCTGTCATTGATATTATCTTTCTTAACTCATCATCAGATAAAAATGAAAATATAGGGACCTTTTTAGCACATAATTTACTCATGCAACTATCACAGCTATACTTACTCATTAAAGCACCTCCTGACCTTTTAAAATTCACTTGGCTTTATATATCACTATCTATCCATTTAGTTAAGCTATCCCCTGATTTTCTAGATATCATGTCTTTCTTTGCATCAGGATATCCTAAATATATCAAAGCTAACACTTCATCTTTTTGTTGCAATTCAAAAAACTCTTTCATCTTAGGGCTGTAGCAAGCCTTTCCTGTTTTCCAGTAGGACGAAAGACCCAATGAATGAGCTGCTAAGAGCATGTTTTGGATAGCTGCATAGGTGGCACCTAATTCTTCTAATCTGATTACCTTTTTATCTTCAGTAACCTCTGTTGCTACAGCAATAATTACTGGTGCTCTAAAGGGTTTGTTTTTTTGCTTTTCAATTTTCTTTTTACCTTCTTCACTATTAGGATCAATACCTGAATCTAATGCAATACCTTCCATCAATCTTGAAAGAGCACGCCTTCCGTCTCCACTTATAACAAAGAATCTCCAAGGCTCTGTAATATATCTATTAGGTGCAAAAGTAGCTGCTTCAATTACCTTTTCTATAAGTTCTTTTGGTACCTTTTCATCTTTAACCTTTCCTATAGATCTTCTAGTTTTAATTGCTTCCATTACATCCATAAGTCTTCCTCCTTTGATATCCTATATTGTTCTTCTATGCTTTATTATAATTGTATTTTAAGCTCTACAGGGCAGTGATCTGATCCTAGAACTTCACTGTGTATATCTGCTCCCACTAATCTTTCTTGAAGCCTTTTGGATACGCAAAAGTAATCAATTCTCCATCCTGCATTGTTTTCCCTAGCTTTAAATCTATAAGACCACCAAGAATATGCTCCTTCTTTATCTGGATAAAAGTGTCTATAGGTATCTATAAATCCACTTCCAAGGAAACTTGTGAATTTACCTCTTTCCTCATCGCTAAATCCTGGATTCTTGCTGTTATTTTTAGGATTCTTTAAATCTATTTCGTTATGTGCAACATTTAAATCGCCACAAATTATAACAGGTTTCTTTTCATCAAGAGCCTTTATATATTCTCTAAAGTCATCCTCCCATTGCATTCTATAAGTAAGCCTTGCAAGTTCTGGCTTTGAATTTGGTGTATATACTGTTACTATATAAAAGTCATGATATTCTAAGGTTATGACTCTTCCTTCTTTATCGTGCTCCTCAATACCTAGTCCATAAAATACTGAAATAGGCTCTTCTTTAGTGAAAATCGCTGTACCAGAATAGCCCTTCTTTTCAGCGTAATTCCAATACTGATGATATCCTTCAAGATTTAAATCTATTTGCCCTTCTTGAAGTTTACTTTCTTGAATACAGAATATATCTGCATCCATTGCATTAAAGTAATCTAAAAAACCTTTCTTAACACAAGCCCTTATGCCATTAACATTCCATGAAATTATTCTCTTCATTTAAA
>CAYYWN010000140.1:0-6018 GCA_964474485.1 uncultured Clostridium sp.
CCTTAGCATTTTTCCTTGAGACATCAATTCCAATAATTTTGGGATAATATCTTCTAGTGTAGGATATCCCTCTACATTAGCTACTAGAACCCTCTTATACCCCTTATCTTTTAATACTTGCTGAAAACAAGTATATGCTGCATTAGAGTAATGACTTGTACCATGACCCATAAGCACTAAGTTTTCATAAGAATTTAAAAGTTTATCTATAGCTTCTATTAAAATACTATAATCATCTGGTATCTCTTCTTCATGACCTTTAAAATAAAGCATAGGTCTTCCTATATTAATACTATTAAAATATTTTTTAAAAGTATACTGGTCTACTACATCTTTTATATAATCAAATTCAGCACCAGGTATTATATGAAGTGGCTGAACTATTATATTTTCATAACCATCTTTATATAACTTTTCTAAAGCTTCTTCTGGGGTAAGCTCTATTATACCGTCTCTTTTTTTTAAAATATTTATTATAATATGGGCTGTAAAAGCTATTCTAACTTCGTAATCTTTATAGGCTTTTTTAACCTTTTCCTCTATAGCATCTATAGTAACTTTTCTAGTATCATAATAGGTTGTTCCAAATGATACTAAAAGAATTGCTTTTTTCATAATTTCACCTCTAAAATTTATTATTTAGTCTTGACTTGTAAGTTTTTATAATATATTATTTATCGCTAGGCTCCCAACTTCTTAAAGTTTCTAAAAACCTTTCTATGTGATATTCTTCCATTTTTACATTTAAAAATAATGCTTCAAATTGTGAAGGTGGTAAGTTAATACCCTTTGTAAGCATATGCTTAAAATATGAAGCATATAATTTTGTATTACTTAGCTTTGCATCATCATAATTTTCTATCTTATCTAAATCACTAAAGAATATAGTAGCCATAGCACCACATCTATTTATTATTACATCTATTTTTTTCTCTTTAGCTATTTGTTTTACTCCATTTTCTAATAAATCTCCTAATTTTTCTAGCTTAGAATAATACTCTGGATTGTTATATAATTTAGTTAAGGTGGTATATCCGGCTGCCATAACTAAAGGGTTTCCAGACATAGTGCCAGCTTGATATACAGCTCCTAAAGGAGATAACTTTTCCATAATGTCACGTCTTCCACCATAAGCACCTGATGGCAATCCACCGCCCATTATTTTAGCAAAGGTAATTAAATCTGGCTTTACTCCATAAATACTTTGAGTCCCTTTATATGCTACTCTAAACCCGCTCATGACTTCATCAAATATTAAAAGAGTTCCGTTTTCTTTACATAACTTACTAAGCTCTTTTAAGAATTCTTTCTTTGCAGGTATTACTCCCATATTACCAGCTACAGGTTCAATTATAACCGCAGCTATATCTGTGCCACATGCATTAAATATAGACTTTATACTTTCTATGTCATTGTAATCTGCAATAAGAGTATTTTTTATACTATCTTGTGGTACGCCAAGTGATCCTGGTATACCTTCTGTCATAACTCCAGAACCTGCACTTACTAAGAACCCATCAAAATGTCCATGATAACATCCTGCAAATTTGATTATTTTATCTCTACCTGTATATCCCCTAGCGAGTTTTATAGCACTCATAGTAGCTTCTGTCCCCGAGTTAACCATTCTTATCATCTCTAGGTTATCTAAAGTTGTACACATATGTTTTGCGAGCTTTA
The DNA here is from genome assembly GCA_964474485.1 of uncultured Clostridium sp. GTDB lineage: Bacteria > Bacillota > Clostridia > Clostridiales > Clostridiaceae > Clostridium_L. Next base: position 1,681 of record CAYYWN010000140.1, read on the forward strand.
ATTCAAGGTTTGTAGGTGCGCCAAAAGCTATGGCTTCTTTTGAAGTATCTTGTATAGCCTTTACTACGTCTTCATCACAGTGACCTAATATCATAGGTCCCCACGCTCCTACAAAGTCTATATATTCTTTTCCTTCTTCATCATACACATAAGTTCCACTGCCTTTTTTTATTACAGGAGGATTTATGTCTAAATTTTTAAATGCTCTAACAGGACTATTAACCCCTCCTGGCATATATCTTTTGGATTCTTCAAAAATTTCCTCATTTTTATTCATTTTAAAAATCCTCCTTTATCCATTTAGCTGCTTCAAGTGCATAATATGTTATTATCATGTCTGCTCCAGCCCTTTTTATAGATAATAGCATTTCTAGAGCAATTGCCTTTTCATTTACTAGACCCTTTTCAGCTGCTGCTTTTATAAGGGCATATTCGCCACTTACGGAATAAGCTGCTATAGGATAATCAAATCTATCCTTTGCAAGTCTTATAACGTCTAAGTATGATAGGGCAGGCTTAACCATTATTATATCAGCACCCTCTTCAATATCTCCTTCAATTTCTCGCATAGCTTCCTTTACATTTCCAGGGTCCATTTGATATGACTTTCTATCTCCGAATTGTGGCGTAGAGTTAGCAGCTTCCCTAAAGGGGCCATAAAAAGCTGATGAGTATTTTGCACTATAACTCATTATGGATACAAATGTATAGTCCTCTTTATCTAAAGTCTCTCTTATAGCCCTAACCCTTCCATCCATCATGTCAGAAGGTGCGATCATATCAGCTCCAGCTCTTGCATAAGATAAAGAAATTTTTGCTATAATTTCTACTGACTTATCATTTATTATTTTAGTTCCTTCTATAATTCCACAATGACCATGGTCTGTATACTGACACATGCATACATCTGCTATAACCCATAAATCTTTATTAAGCTCTTTAACTTTTCTAATAGCTCTTTGAACTATTCCATTATCATCATAAGCAGAAGAACCACAACTATCTTTATGATCTGGAAGCCCAAAAAGTATAATGCCTCTTATAGAGGATTCTTTTATCTCTTCTAATAGTTCTTCTAATTTATCAATTGAGTAATGATAAGTACCTGGAATAGAAGTTATTTCCTCTTTTATATTTTCTCCTTCTACTACAAATACAGGAAAAATCAAATCTTTAACAGATAGTGTAGTCTCTCTTACTAAATCTCTTATTTCTTTTCTTTCTCTTAGTCTTCTATTTCTTTTAATCATTTAAAGATCTCCATTCTACTATTTATTACTATATAACTCTAAAAGCTTATTTATTATTCCATCTTCTGAATATTCATCGCAGCTTACACATTTTAATCCCTTATCTAATATTGATTTTTCTGTAATAGGACCAATAGCTATTATGTGTTTTTTACTTATGTCATGAAGCCCAACTAAAGTTACCATATTATTAAAGGTAGAAGGACTTGTAAAAATAACTGTATCTACATCTTCAAAGGAATTTATATTTTTATTATCTCCAAGTGCTGCATCATATATGTTTACTCTATTTACATTTGCTCCAATCTCTTTTAGACTATCTGTAATATAATCCCTGGATTTTAAAGAGCAGGGTATAAGCACCTTATCTCCTGTTTTAATTACCTTTGATAATTTTTGAACTAAATCCTCTGCAACAAATTGATCTGCTATTATATCAGCTACAACGTAGTTACCCAGTAAAGCCTTATAAGTTCCATCACCTATACATGCAAACTTTCCATTTATACTTCGTATATCTATAGCATTTTCCTTTAGATACCTAAAAAATAAGTTTACTGCATTTATACTTGTAAAGACTACATAATTATACTCTGATAATTTATATTTATACTTATCTAACTTAGATATATCTTCTTCTATTTTTATAGAATTTATCTCAGTTATATCCGCTCCTAAAGCTTTTAATCTTTCCCCTATGGACTTAGACTGCTGTTTTGTTCTAGTAATACATATATTTTTACCAAAAAGAGGTTTCTTTTCCTTCCAGTTCAATTCACTGCTAAGTTCCACTACAGAACCTACCATTATAATGCAAGGTGATACCAGTTTAGCTTCCCTTACCTTTTCTAAGATATTACTAAAATCACCTATAACGGACTTTTGCTTTGAGGTTGTGCCTCTCATAATAACTGCACAATGGGTATCTTCCTTCATACCTTCCTTTTGCAAATTCTCCATTATTATCTCCAATTTATTGAGCCCCATTAAAAATATTATTGTTCCTTTAAGCTTAGCTACTGTATTCCAATCGATATTTAGCTTTTCTTTAGCCATAGCTGTAAACACATGGAAGCTTTGACTTATACCTCTATGAGTTACTGGTATGCCAGCATAACTAGGTACAGCAATAGCAGAAGTTATTCCAGGTACTACTTCAAAGCTTATATCTTCATCTATTAAAGCTAAAGCTTCTTCACCGCCTCTACCAAAAACATAGGGATCTCCACCTTTAACTCTACCTACAATATGCCCCTTTTTAGAAAGCTTTATAAGCATCTCATTTATTTCTTCTTGAGTTTTATAGTGACTTCCTGGCTCTTTTCCACAATAATATATCTCACAATTTTCATTTAGATACTTTAAAATATTACCACCAATAAGTCTGTCATATAATACTGCTGTACAGCTTTTCAAAGCATTAACAGCCTTTATAGTAAGTAAATCTTCATCTCCAGGGCCCGTTCCAATAAGAAAAACTTTTCCATATTCCATCATATTCCCTCTTTTCTATGCTTTAATAATTTTTTCTCCTAAGTACCTTCCAAGTTTTAAATAATCTTCTTTATTTCCTACAATATCTTTTTTTACGATCTTTCCACCTACATCATAAAGTCCTACAATGTACATTATCTGGCCTTCAAGATATGCATAGGCACCTATACAACTATGACAATTTCCATTAAGAGTTTTCATGAATTCTCTTTCTGCATCTACACAAATTTTATCATCATCGGAGTTAAGATTTCTAAATATATTAGCACTTTTTGATTCACGCAAAACCTCCACCCCTAAAGCACCTTGACCTATAGCAGGTACAAACTCAAAAGGATCGAAATAATCAGTTATTATATTTTCCATACCTAATCTTTTAAGTCCTGCTGCTGCTAATATTATTCCATCTAACTTTTCATCTTCCATCTTTTTAAGTCTTGTCTGTACATTTCCTCTTATTGGCACTATATCTAAATTAGGATTTAGCATCCTAAGTTGAGCAGCTCTTCTTATGCTACTAGTACCTATTTTCAAATTCTTATTTGCCAAAAAAAAGCTTTCTCCATTATGGGAGATATAAGCATCCCTTATGTCTTCCCTCTCTGGTATTGCAGCTATTTCAAAACAGGGTTCTAAGGCAAAGGGAACATCCTTCATACTGTGAACAGCGGCTTCTGCTCGTCCTTCTAGTAAGGCTATTTCTATATCTTTTACAAATACGCCTTTTCCACCGATTTTATCTAAACTAACATCGAGATTTTTATCTCCTTTAGTTTCTATTAATAACTTTTCACTTTTTATATTAGATCTTTTGTAAATAAGCTCCATTATTATTTCTGTTTGAGCTTGAGCTAAGTCACTTTTTCTTGTAGCAATTTTCATATTCAATCCATTCCACTCCTAATAAATTAATTAACCTAGGATAAAACATTAACAATACCTGCTTTGAATAACCTTTATCAAAATAAAATTTAAAATCTTCAGTTGAAATAAAATTTAAAATCTCTTTTTTAAAGATTTCACCCTTAACTATTTCCCTTATATAGTTGGCAAAGTCCACAAACTCATCAACATCATTTAAAGATTTTACTATTGAGCCTGCCATGTATCTAGATATACTTGGGTTTCCTTTTTTTACATTCAATGCAAAGGTGACTTCCTTTGAACTTAACTGCATAGGCACAATAAAGTTTCCATCTCTAAAATTATAGCACTTAACATATAGTTACCTTAATTTTCCCCTTGCCTTTGTTATTTTTTCTTTAATCACACTGATATCAAAAACACCATATAAATCGGTGGGTAATTTGGCGGTGACTTCTTCTTCAATTAAATTTTCACGACAAAGTCGATAATGAATTAAATCATCAATGGAAAGTATTTTTAAATTATATTTTTCTGCAAAATCAACAAGCTCTTTTCCTTTTGCCATTGAACCATCTGGATTCATGATTTCACAAAGAACGGCTGCCGCTTTAAATCCAGCCAAACGAACTAAATCAATGGATCCTTCAGTATGACCAGGTCTTTCTAAAACACCATTTTTTTTAGCATGCAAAGGAAAAATATGACCGGGTTTTACAATATCCTGCGA
>CAYYWN010000141.1:0-6007 GCA_964474485.1 uncultured Clostridium sp.
TGGAGAGATGTATTCCTTATAAGCAAACTCCACCTGAGTCTAAGAATCACTTGATGAATTCATTTTATAACCATGACATAATGGTGTCAACATTTGTATGTTATATTAAAACTACAAAAAGTTTTCTATGACATAATAAATTTATAAGGAGGAACAAAAATGGATTTTTCACGAGAATTTAATAGGATTATGGTAGAGCACGGTGACATAGCTTTAGCAACTTGTGTAGACAATATCCCAAATGTTAGGATTGTTAATTTCTATTATGACACTAAAAAGAAAGGGATCGTATATTTTTCAACCTTTAGAGATAATACAAAAGTAGAGGAGTTTTCCAAAAACAATACAGTATCATTTACTACTGTTCCCACTAATGGTAATGAACATGTTCGAGTTACAGAGGCAATGGTTCAAAAAAGTAATTTAACAATATATGATTTAAAAGATGTATTTATTGAAAAAATTCCTGATTACGAAATGACAATAAAACAAGCTGGAAGTCAGTTGGTTCTTTATGAAATTCATTTTAAAGAAGCTACGGTAACATTAGATTTCACTCAATATGGCAATATAACTCTATAATCTCAAAACAATTGAGTTGATTTTTTGTTATAATTTCCCATAAAAAAGTAGCTAGTGTATAATTAGTTTTACTAGCTACTGATTTAATATATTACTTGCGAAGCTTTGCACCTTTTTATTAATTTTACTGCTTCTCTTGCACATCTTATTTGAAGATTATTATCCTTCCAAGAACCAATACGAGCTACCATTTCATCGGTATTTATTCTTTTTTCATCTTTATTTTCACTATAATATATAGATTTATATATTTTTTTATACTATTTCTGCCTACTAAAATTATACTCTAACATAAAAGGTTTAAGCCCGTCTCAGCAAGAATATTTCTAAAACAAAAAACATTTCTGTACCTTGGCTTTTTTCACTAGTTTTTTATCCTATGACTATATTGCATCATAATTGCTGTGAAATACTACTCTTCGATAAGTTTCTAAGGCAACCCACTTATTTAAAAATTCTAATTCATTTTCTTTATTCATTTCCTTATATTCATTTAAAAACTTTAAAGCTTCCTCATTTGAGTTTACTTTTACCTCAAATCCTCTTCCATTAACAATTGGAACTCCAGCGTACTTATATTCATCAATTGATTGGATATAAGTAATTTTCTTATCACGAACTTTAATTGCTACCCAGTCACGAAGAATTAAAACATCAACATTTTCTGGATACTCATAGCTCTTACTTTTAACTGGAACTTCATCTCCCACTGTATAGGTATGATCTGTTGATTTATACTTTAATATAGATAAACTTTCTGTGTTATAGTAGAATTCCTCAAAAATATCTCCTCTTGCTTTTAAATCATTATATTGGAATGAAACATTATCATGGTTATTTTCACTGCTAGATACATCTTCTACAACACCACAAGCTGATGTCATATTGGTGATACGATCGATTAATATAAGTTCCCCTAGCGTCTTGTGCACATCAAACTTATCAACCACAATTTTTTCAAAAAGTGAAACGTTACATACTGCGATTTCATTTTTCTTTAATAATCCAGTTAGTAAATGTTCTCCAGTATTTACATCGATTTTATATTTCACTTCTGTAACAACACCTGGTAACATTTTTGTTCCCACTTTTACAAAATAATCTTTTCCCACTATTAACTCAGAATCGTCCATCCAAAGAATCGTTGCAATAAATAAATTACTTGTTACAAAGTTTGTACCTTTTGTAAGTACACATCCTCTAGATACATCTACTTCCTTACTAAGCTGTATTGTAACAGGCTGATCTTGCACAGCACTTTGTACCTCTTTATCCGTTACATGAATGCTTTTTATCAATGCCTTTTCATTGCTTGGAAGAGCTGTAACTTCATCTCCTACTGCAATACTACCGGCTTCAATCTGTCCTTGAAAACCTCTGAAGGTATGGTTTGGCCTACATACTCTCTGTACTGGCATATAGAATCCTTCCTCATCAGAAGTACTTTGAACATCTACATTTTCAAGGTAAGTTAAAAGAGCTTCTCCTGAATACCATGGTATATTTGCTGACTTCTTTGTAATGTTATCTCCCTCTGTAGCAGATACTGGAATGATTTGGACGTTTTCTAAGGAAAGTTCTTTCTCTAATGCTCTAATTTGTTCTTCAATTTTCAAGAATCTTTCCTGATCATATCCAATTAAATCCATTTTATTAACAGCAAATACAAGATGTTTGATACCCATTAAAGAACAGATTCTTGTGTGTCTTCTTGTTTGAACAAGTACCCCTTGTTTTGCATCTACTAGTATGATAGCAAGATCTGCAAAGGATGCACCAACTGCCATATTTCTAGTATACTCTTCGTGACCTGGTGTATCAGCTACGATAAAGCTTCGTCTATTCGTTGTAAAATAACGATATGCAACATCAATTGTAATACCCTGTTCACGCTCTGCCATAAGACCATCCAATAATAAAGAATAATCAATGGCTCCACCACGGCTACCAACTTTACTATCTAATTCCAAAGCTTTTTCTTGATCTGCAAATAAAAGCTTTGCATCATATAAAATATGTCCAATAAGAGTGGATTTTCCATCATCCACACTACCACATGTTATAAACTTTAATAAGCTTTTCATATTAGAAATACCCCTCTCTCTTTCTTCTTTCCATGCTGCCTACTTCTTCACTATCAATAACACGGGTGGTTCTCTCAGATGATACTGCACTCAATGTTTCCTCAATAATTTCATCTAAAGTTGTAGCCTTTGATTCCATACCTCCTGTGAGAGGATAACATCCTAAAGTTCTAAAACGCACTTTTTTATATTCAACCTTTTCTCCTGGTAATACCTTCATTCTATCATCATCTACCATGATTATATTACCACCCCTATATACTACTGGACGTTCTTTCGCAAAATATAATGATACTATATCAATATTTTCTCTTTTAATATATTGCCAGATATCTCTTTCTGTCCAATTTGAAATAGGGAAGACTCTTATGCTCCCACCTTTATGAATCCTAGTATTATAGAGTTTCCACATTTCAGGTCTCTGATTTTTAGGATCCCATGCCTGTGCCTCATTGCGGAAAGAAAAAATTCTTTCTTTTGCACGTGACTTTTCTTCATCACGACGTCCGCCGCCAAAAGCTGCTGTAAAACCATATTTTTTTAATCCTTGTTTTAAAGCTTGTGTCTTTAGAATATCTGTATAAGCTGAACCATGATCAAATGGGTTAATTCCTTGTTCTAAAGCCTCTTCATTTCTATGAACAAGCATTTCTATTCCTAATTCCTTTGCTCTTCTGTCACGAAACTCTGTCATTTCTTTAAACTTCCATGTAGTATCAATATGCATGAAAGGAAAAGGTGGTTTCTCCGGATAAAATGCTTTCATGGCAAGGTGTAACATAACAGAGCTGTCTTTCCCTATTGAATATAACATTACTGGTTTTTCACATTCAGCAGCAACTTCACGAATAATGTATATTGCTTCTGCTTCTAATTTATCAAGATATGATAATTCACTCATTACTAATTCCTCCTGCTATCTCTATATATATTTTAAATACTAATTCCTCTGATTCAGGTTTCCACTTCATTACTTAAACGCTCTTAAATCCATACTTGCGTCCTATTGCAGATTCAATATTTTCAAATACAAATCTATCTATTAAAAGCCCTAATACAATAATCACCACCATAACTGCAACAATTTGATTAATGTCATTTAACTTTTTACCTTCCGTTAAAATTTGTCCCAGTCCATTCATGGATGAAGCTATCATCTCTCCTGCTATTAAGCCTCTCCAAGCAAAAGCCCATCCTTGTTTCACTCCTGCTAGTATAACTGGAATAGATTCAGGGAAAATTACTTCCTTATAAAGTGTAAATCCTCTAGCTCCCGCCATCTCCGCAACTCTGATGTATACAGGAGTCAAATTTTTAATACCACTTTCTATAGACATAGACACTGCAAAAACTGATCCTATAATTATTACAAACAGTATTGCTTTTTCGTTTAATCCAAACCATAAAACTGCAAAAGGTACCCAGCATACATTAGGCATGCTTTGAAGTGCTCCAATAAACTTACCTAAACTATTTCTAATACTTTTTAATCCAACCATTAAAAGTCCTATTAAAGATCCTGTAAAAAGAGAAATTATAAAACCTATCAAAAGTCTTTTTAAACTTATAAGGATTGCTATACCTAAAGTGTTGTTTGCTGTAAGCTTAACAATACTTTGAACAACCTTGACTGGAGATGGAAAACTAGCAAATTTATAGGCCAATCCCCATATTATCATCATTACAATATAAAACAGAATCTTGTTCAAAATCCCATCCTTCATCGAACTCTGCTCTTGCAACCTTCTCCACCTCCTTTTTAAACTCCTTCATAATTGATGACACCATATAAGTTACATCTAAACTATCTATTTTTCTTGGCCTTGCAAGTTGTATTTTAAACTCTTTTTTTTGTAATTTAGGACCTGCTGGCATTAAAATAACTCTATCTGCCAAAAGAACAGCTTCTTCAATACTATGAGTTATAAATACTATAGTTTTTTTAGTACTCCACCATATTCTTTGAGTCTCCATACGAAGAATATCTCTACTCTGGCTATCAAGAGCTGAGAAAGGTTCATCCATGAGAAGTATATTAGAGTCCAAGCAAAGAGCCCTCGCAATAGATACCCTTTGTTTCATTCCTCCAGAAAGCTCGCTAACAAAAGCATCCTTAAATTTAGTTAGATTCATCAGCTTTAAGTATTTTAAAGCTCTTTCTTTTCTTTCAGCTTTGGGAACTCCAGCTACTTTCATACCAAACTCAACATTGTCCATAACCCTGAGCCACGGGAAAAGCGCATGCTCTTGAAATACCACAGCTCTATCTGGACCTGGAGAAATTACTTCTTTTCCATCTATCAGTACTTTTCCACTAGTAGGACTTTCAAAGCCTGCTATAATATTTAAGAGAGTAGACTTTCCACAGCCCGAAGGACCTAAAATACATACAAACTCGCCATCATTAACAGTCAAGTTTATATCCCTAAGAGTTTCTCGTTCTTCATTACCTTTTACATATTTCTTGCTTAACCCCTCTATTATTAAACTCAAATCATATCCCTCTCCTTAATACTTGTTCGATTCTTTACTATTCGTATTTATCACAGTTTCCTTATTGTCCTTGTCTATGATGTGCCAATTCAACTCATCCTTTTTCTGTTTTACATACAAATAAGCACCATTACCACCTATATCAGCTCCTAGATAATATTTAATTGCTGATACTTCACATTCTTTTAAACAGGCTGTACATCCCCAGCAGTCTTTTTCGTATTTAATGTATGCTTTTCCATCTTTGTTTTTATAAATCAAATTTCCTGGGCAAACACTAATACACTTGCCGCAGCCTACACATTTTTTTGAATTAATTTTTATACTCACAGTTTTCATTCCTTTCAGATGGTTTTTTAAAATTAAGTTTTAAGCTCTCTAGTAACTCTATAGTTTATATACTTCTTCTTTTGATATTAGATCTCTTAAAATAATTTCTAATTTTCCATCCTTATAAACTGAATTGACATATAGGAGCCAATTGTTATCATCTTTCTTTGGATAATCTGTGTTCTCTTCGTAACATCTCCATCTAGTTTCCTCCCTAGTAAGAAGATGTTGTATAAGAACCTTTGCCACGTATAAACGATCTAGTATTTCATATATAAAAAGCAACTCGTGAGAATCAATCGCTTTAAGCTCTTTTGTTATTCCTATCAGTTCATCAATTCTTTTAGCTGCTATTTTTAATTTTCTGCCTGTATAAGCATATTTTTGAGATATACCACCTGCGTATTCATCCATTACTTTCTGCATGGCTTCTTCCACTTGGTCAATTGTGTAAGATGAACTTTCATTCTTGAAAAACTTATTTATCTCATATAGCTTACCTTCAATAGGTAAATTGT
>CAYYWN010000142.1:0-6005 GCA_964474485.1 uncultured Clostridium sp.
TTATGGACTTTACTAAAAATAAATTACTTCCTACACACTCCACTTTTCTAGAAGGCGAGATTGATTGGATGACAAATCAAATGCCTCCACAAACTAAATTTATTTTATACAGTGGAACTAAGGAAGGTACTTATGCTCAAGTTACAAGAGCTGTGGTAAGAAGAGCTGAAAGATTTTTTGTAAGATACCTAAAAGAAGTAAATGTAACTGAGTATCCTGATAGCTATCAATATATAAATAGACTTTCAGACTTTTTCTTTACATTTTCAAGGTATGTAAACTTTCTTCAAGATAAGCCTGAAACTATAATGAGAGAATGGAAGTTAGAATAATTAAAATATAGGTACACCACTTATATTTAATAAAACAGAAGATTTTCACACAACTTATTAAAATACCTAAATAAAAAGGTGACTTAAAGATTATTACTTTAAGTCACCTTTTTACTTTACCTTTAACTTTTTATTAAATTAACTCTAAAACTAATTTAATACTGTTATTTAAATCTTTAAGATTTATCATCTCTTCATTAGTATGAATATATCTGCATGGTACTGAAAGCACTCCCGTTTTAACTCCACTTCCTTCTTTATGAATTGTTGCCCCATCTGTCCCCTCTTCCCCTACAGAGTACTGAGTTTTAATATCAGCCTTTGTAGCAGCTTTTTCTAACATATCTTTAATTTCATGATGAACTATCAATGTTCTATCCATAACTTTTATAATAGGACCATTTCCAAGTGAAATATTACTTTTTCCACCTGGATAATCAAATGCTCCTTCTACATCAATAACTATAGCGCAGTCTGGATTAATATTGTATGTTGCCGCTCTAGCCCCTCTTGCACCTAATTTATTTTGTGTACTAAATACAAAGTAGTATTCTTTATCTAAAGTTTTAATATAATTTTTATTTTCTTTAGCCTTTTCACATATCTCTTTTAAAACTTTAAGTAATATGTATAAGCCAACTCTATTATCCATATAAGGTGCTACTATATTATCTCCTATTTCAAGTATAGCCCCATTAAACTTAGCTACATTGCCTTCTTTTACTAACTTTAAAGCTTCCTCCCTACCCTTTACTCCAAGATCAATAAATAAATCTTCAATGTCACTATCCTTTTTACCAGAGCAAATCCTTCCTATTATTCCATTTTCAAAAGTCACAAAATTATTTACCATATTGGAGGCCTCAAAGTTTCCAAGAGATCCTACTTTTACGAATCCATTATCGTCAATATAATTTGCTATTATGCCTATGGTATCCATATGAGCACATAACATAACCTTTTCCTTATTTTCTAAACTTTCTTCTGTGATTTTAACTATTAGATTTCCCATATTATCTTCTTTTATATAAAATCCCATAATCTCTATTTCTTTTTCTATAACTCTTTTTACTTCATCTTCATGACCGCTTACTCCAAAAGCCTTTATTAATTTATCTAATAAAATATCCACTTTATTATTCCCCCTTGTGTAATATAGTTATAATATTTGATAAAAAGCTAAATACTTTTCTACATAATATTAGAACTTAGTTTTAATTTATTATTCTCATTTCTTTTACTATGTCTCACTATTAAATAAGAGACTTTAAATAAGCTATAAGTAATGCCTTAGTATTTTCCACATCTTTTAAGGATGCCACTGAGACTGAGGAATGGATATATCTACAAGGTACTGAAATTGTAGATATTTTAGCCCCTCCACCTGTACCATGAATTGCTGCTGCATCATTACCTCCTGCTATAGCTCTTCTTCTTTGACACATAATATTTTCTTTATTTGCAATGTTAATTATATCTTCTGCTGTATCTTCATTAAAAATGCTTGTTCTATCCATTATAGATATAGCTGGCCCTTTTCCTATTTCTGTAGCACTTAAATGTACCGGTACATTTGGCATATCCGCACAAATGGTACCTTCTAGAACTATACCTATGTCAGGCTTAACTCCATATGCTGCTACAAAAGCTCCTCTTTCTCCGATTTCCTCCATAACGTTAAATGTTGCATATAAATCACAATCATATTTTTGTTTTAAGGCCTCTATAAGTACATAACAACCCATTCTATTATCAAATGCTTTTCCTTTTATAAGACCTTCACCAAACTCTTCATACTTTGTTGAAAATACTACATATTCTCCAAGGTCTATTAAAGCCTTGCTTTCTTCCTTTGAATTACTTCCTATATCAATACAACAATCTCCATAGGAAAGATTTTTACTTCTTTCCTCTCCTGACTGAAGGTGGATTGGCTTAACTCCAATGACCCCTGTTATATTCTTCTTACCTATATATACAACCTTAGATGGTATTATCTTATTATTTACACTCCCTAAAGCGCTGAACCTTAGAGTTCCATCTTCATTAAATCCCGTTACTATAAAACCAACCTCATCCATATGTGCATCTACCATTACCTTTGGCCCGTTACCTTTTTTATGTGCTATTATATTACCTATCTTATCTATTTTTATATCTGTTACACAACCTTCTATTTCTTCTATTATTATCTTTCTTACATCACCTTCAAATCCAGATGGTCCTGAAGCGTTACAGAGCCTTTCTAAAAGCATAATAATTCCTCCAATTCCTCACCTTTTAATTTTTCAATGAATTTTGCAATTATTCTTCCAGTATTTTTTATATCATCTATATTTATAACTTCCACAGAAGTGTGCATGTATCTAATTGGGATGGATATTAATAATGTTGGTATTCCTGTCTTTGCAACTTGTATATCCCAGGCATCTGTTCCTGTATTTCCTGGTTCCACTTCCACTTGGTATGGTATATTATACTCCTTAGCTATTGCTACAAATCGTTCCCTAAGCTTTGGATGTATATTAGGCCCTATACATATAACTGGCCCAAGACCTAATCTATTATCCCTGTCTTCATCCCCAAGCCTACCACCATCAAAAGTAGTATCTATTGCAATTCCTATATCTGGATTTATTTCATGGCTTGCAACCTTAGAACCTCTGTGACCCACCTCTTCTTGAGCAGAACATACAAAGTAAACATCCATATCATGATTTATATCTTTAAGTTCTTTTGCAGTAGAATATAATGCTGCAATTCCTGCTCTATCGTCTGTGGCCTTGCAACTAACATTATTATTTAAAAGCTCACTAAACTTTCTATCTATGGTAACATAATCTCCAACTCTTACTATAGACTCTAAAGCTTCTTTAGAATATCCTGTATCTATTAATAAATCGTCTGAATTTACAGCCTTTTTTCTATCCTCTTCATTCATAAGGTGAGGTGGTTTAATACCTATTATTCCCTTTATCTTCTTTTGCCCATGAATAATTAATTCTTGAGATACCAGTGTTTTAGCATCTATCCCAAAGGACTTAAACTTCAAAAACCCTTTTTCTTCAATGGAAGTTACCATGAGAAATATCTCATCTGCATGTGCCATAACCATTATATTACCTTTTTTATTACCCTTTTTATGTATATACATATTGTTTATATTATCCAAAGCAGTTTCTGAAACTTCACTAAATATATCTTTTATAAGTGGATGTAAAAAGTGTTCTCTTCCACTAGGTGCGTGAGCTTCACATAACCTTTTTAAAACCTCTTTTTCCTCCATGTTTATCCCCCTTTAATAATTTAATTAAATGTTCTTTAAGTTCGCTTAGATGCATCTTAAAATTTTATAAATATCTTTTGTACTTGCTATTTAATGTTGTGATTCTAATGATACCTACATTAAAACATAACTATATTTTAACATATAAATACATTGAATATATAAAATACTCATTATTATAATGGCAATCTTTATGATTAAATAATATAAAACTACATATACTTATAATGATTTATTAACCTTTATATAATTTAACTTAATTTTTGTATACTAGGCTACTGAAATTAAAATATATTTAGGATATAATAAATTAAATTTAGTTCTAATTTTCTAAATTATTCACTCATTGAAGGAAGGGATGATAACTATGTTAAAACTTATCGGTATTTTAATTGTTATTATTGGTTTTACTCTAAAACTTGATACTATCGCAGTTGTATTAATATCAGGTGTTGCAACTGGCCTTGTGGCTAAGATGGGATTCATAAATGTACTAGAAGTCCTTGGTAAGGCTTTTGTTGACACAAGATATATGACTTTATTTGTACTTACTCTTCCTGTAATCGGGATCTGCGAGAGATATGGACTTAAAGAAAAAGCTATAGATCTTATTAAAAAGGCTGGTGGCCTTACTACCGGAAGATTACTATCTATGTACTTATTTATAAGAGAAGTTGCAGCCGCATTATCCTTAAGACTTGGTGGCCATCCTCAATTTATAAGACCTCTCATAAACCCAATGGCTCAAGGCGCTGCTATTAGTAAATATGGTGAAATAGATGAAGAGGATGAAGATACCATTAAAGCAACCGCTGCTGCTTCTGAAAACTATGGTAACTTCTTTGGTCAAAATGTATTCATTGCAAGCTCTGGTGTACTTCTTATAGTTGGTACATTAAGTAAACTTGGCTATGAAGTAATCCAACTAGATGTTGCAAAAGCTTCAATACCAGTAGCAATAATTGCATTTGTATTTGCCACTATTCAATTTTTATTAACAGACAAAAAACTTAACAAAAAGTATAAATCAAAATAAGGGGGATGTTAAAATGGATATAAAACAAATTTCAAGTTTTCTTTTAGAATTCTTTTACATACTAACTGGAATAATAATGCTTTTCACAGCCTTTTATACGCTAAAAGATAGCACACATACTGCAAAAATTGGCACCTCCTCATTTTGGTGTATCTTAGGTGTAATATTTATATTCGGTAAAATACTGCCTTCTGCTTTAGTAGGGTCACTTCTTCTTATAATGGGAGCTTTAACTGTAACAAAGCAGGTAAAAATAGGAGCTATATCCAATCCTTCTGATGAATTTAAAGAAAAACAATTTAAAAAGATTGGTGGTAAAATATTTTTACCTTCTATATTATTAGCAGTATCGGCTTTTGGTATAGCTCAGTGGACAAAGCTTGGCGGCCAAGTTGCTATAGGTTTATCAGCTTTAATAGGACTTATAGCTACTATGTTGATTACAAAATCACCAGCTAAAAACATTACCTTAGATAGCGATAGAATGCTTCAACAAGTTGGACCTTCAAGTATACTTCCACAATTACTTGCAGCCCTTGGTGCACTATTTACTTCTGCTGGTGTCGGTGAAGTTATATCCGGAGGTATATCTTCTATAATACCTCAAGGCAATATATTAGCAGGTGTAATAGCCTATTGCATCGGTATGGCGTTATTTACTATGATAATGGGAAATGGCTTTGCAGCCTTTGCAGTTATAACTGCTGGGATAGGTGTTCCCTTCGTATTTGCGCAAGGTGCTAATCCAGCTATAGCCGCTTCTCTTGCATTAACAGCTGGATTTTGTGGAACTCTTATGACTCCAATGGCAGCAAACTTTA
The DNA here is from genome assembly GCA_964474485.1 of uncultured Clostridium sp. Lineage (GTDB taxonomy): Bacteria > Bacillota > Clostridia > Clostridiales > Clostridiaceae > Clostridium_L. Next base: position 5,476 of record CAYYWN010000142.1, read on the forward strand.
ATGTAGTGCCAGCTGCACTTTTAGAAATGAAAAATAAAAACAAAGTTATTACAACGCAAGTACCAGTAGCTTTTACTCTTTTGATAGTTCATATTATACTTATGTATTACTGGGCATTTTAGAATCTAATAACACTTAGATGTATAGTTTTACTAATTGTTTCTTATATTCTAACTTAGAATTTATTTGATGAAAATCCATTAAAATAAAATTAGATACAAATTAATTAAGGAGGTATATTAAATGAAAATTTTAGTAACAGGCTTCGATCCATTTGGTGGTGAAAGTATAAATCCTGCTCTTGAGGCAGTAAAAAAGATAAGTAATAATATAGATGGAGTAGAAATAATTAAAATCGAAGTTCCAACTGTATTTAAAAAATCTATAGACACTTTAGATAAGGCAATGGAAGAACATAAACCTGATGTAGTTTTATGTGTAGGTCAAGCCGGTGGAAGATTTGACATAACTCCAGAAAAGGTAGCTATAAACTTAGATGACGCTAGAATAAAGGATAATGAAGGTAATAA
>CAYYWN010000143.1:0-6004 GCA_964474485.1 uncultured Clostridium sp.
CTATACTAGTTTAGATAAATCCTCAAGATATGTAAATGTATCAGTAAATTCACCTATTTTTATCAAAGATTGAATCTCACTTGAGGTTACCCACTTTGCCCCACATACTTCTTCAGGTTGATAAATAACTTCCTTTATATCTATTTCTTCTTTGAACAGCCATACATCTACAAAGTCTGGGAAATCATAGTTTTGCCTTTTTAATCTAAAGAGACACTTTCCATTACTACGAGATAAGTCAATACCAATCTCTTCCTTAACCTCTCTTAATGCTGCTTTCAAACTATCTTCATCAATAATTGCCGCGCCGCAAGTGACCTCCCACATATTAGGGGATATTTTCTTGTTTGGTGTGCGCTTTGTAATTAAAAATTCTCCATTGTTATTTTTTATCCATACGTTCACAACAAGATGGTATTCATCTTGCCCCATAGCTTTTCCACGTTGAATAGTTTTACCAGTTTTATTCCCATTTCCATCTAATATATCCCAACTTTCCACTTTACCTACCTCCGTATGCTTACCTATGGAATTTTCTAAAATTGTAATATTGGTAGTCTTCTCAAGTTATCTATTCCTATTTAATATAACTTTACCTTTATTAAACATAAATACTATTAAATATCCAATTGCAGTAACACAAATAACTCTTGTTATAAATGAACCAATTTCACCATACTTTAAATCCACAAAAGCTCCCCAAATAATTGGAACCGTAGCTATCCCTAATAATCTTTCAATACCTTTGTTCATAGTAGCTCCCCCTTATAATATGTCCTTTGGTATATAATAAACCGATTATATTTTGTTACTTAAATAATATATTCTATATAAAGTCTCGTTCACCTTTATATATTTATACTTCATCCCACTTTATAGCAAAAATAGTAAACTCCCCTGGTATCTTCTCATAATCCCAATTTGGATGTTCATTAAATTCTTTTAGTGTAAATCCTACATTAATAACTGCGTTAATAATCTCATTTAATGTGTAGAATCTAAGAGAACAATCTGGAAAGCCCTCCTGTTCTTCTTTACTAAATTCACTCTTATATGCCAAATCTCCGTTATATACCTTAGAATCAAAATAATTGCCCTTTGTGGAAGATGCAGATTTTCCTGACTGTCCCAATGAAGTAATCTTTCTAAATGGATGGAAATCACTTAAAATAAGCTTCCCACCCTGGTTAGTTATGGCATATAACATCTTCATAAACTCACTAATATCATTGAAATAGTGTAAAATACCACCTTCCAGATATAACATATCAAAATATTCATTGTATTTATTGAGGTCAAGGTCATAGAAATCTCCAACCACATATTCAATTGAAGTATTAGCACTGTCTGCTAATTCCATTGCGTATCTCCTGTTCTCTTTAGAGATATCAAATACTGTTACATCCGCTCCCATAAGTGCCAGTGGAACTGCCTTTCTCCCATTAGACCCACAGGGATTACCAATCTTTAACCCTTGCACATCATGAAAGTATTTTTGGTGAATTTTTAAGCAGGCTTTTGGATCTTTCATAATCTTCTTTGCTTTTTCTGCGGGAGACCCTTCCCTCATATTCCAAAACTCATATGCCCGATATTCCCATGCTTCTTTATTTTTAGTACTCTGTTCATTCATAAGTAAAATCCTCCTTTTTATTAGAGAGTATATTTATATTCTTCTTCTTTCATTTCATAATCAATAGAGGACTGATAATTACCAAGCTGATCCTTCCATGCATCAATATTTACTGATACCTTCCTAAACCCAAGCTTTTCATATACATGTTGAGCATGAAGATTATTTGAATTAGTATCCAAGATAATTCTTTCACATGACATATCATTGAATAAGTACTCTATCAACATCCTTAATAGTTGTGTTCCTAGCCCTTTGGATTGTTGACAAAAATCACAAATTTTTATGCCAATTTCAGCAACATTTTCTTCATCTATTCTGTATGACATCTCACCAATAGGTATATCATTATATTCAATTATTAGTATACTATTATTTTCTGTACATCTTTTTAAATCAGATTCAACTATTTCCTCTGTTGTATTAAGTCCATTGGGAAAACCAGCATGAGTCATAACCTTTCCATCATTCCACCATTTACAAAGCAAAATAGCATCTTCAACTACAGCACTTCTTATTATTAAGCTTTTATTTTTAATATACATTTATTCTCCCCCTAAAATTTATTCATCATTTTATGTTATTTTTGAGTAGATGAGAATTCCACAATATTCAAATCAGTTTCTCAGGAATAAATTTAGATGAAATCCTCTTTATCAATATATAATCAAGTATGAAGAAAATAGTACCTGCTATAAACATAACAAGGTTGCTTAGCATAAGTACACCTGTCATTTGAGCTACCAATACAACAATTACCGGAAGAACAAGAAGACCGCTAACTTGTTGGGCTTCTTGAAAGGTTTTTGACTTTGCTGATACCATCACAGTAAAGATCAAGGATAACAAACTAATTGCAGGTGAAATCCAAAGTATGGTAATGAGCCATTTTATATCTGGGAAAATAAATCCTCCAAAATGAATGAAGCCTCCTATATTTACTATAATTCCAAAGGCTATAAAGGAAAATAGAGTTATGATATAGGATGGTATAAAGACGCCTAAAATCTTTGCCTTTAGCAGTTGTTCCATGGATATTGGGGTGTAAAGCAAAGTCTCCATTGTTTTATGTTCCTTCTCCCCTACAAAACTGCTGGCTCCCATAATTCCTGAACACATTATAGGAATTATAAGGAAGTATGATGGAAACATATAGTTTATAACAACTTTTATTAATAATTGGGCAGGATTATATGCCATATACTCAGAAGGCAGTTTTTTTAGAAGAGGTCCAAACTGTCTTATCATATTTGAATCACGCCCAATATAGTTAGCACCAATCAGTACCCCTAAAGGTATGATCACAGTTAGAAGCATTGGTACAATAATCATTGGCAAAATAATCTGCTTTGAGCTTGTTATCTCATTTAAATCTTTATAAATTAATGCTTTTTCACTTCTATTCATATTAGCCCCTCCATTCCTATATCGTTACATCATCCAATGCGCCTTTTATATATTTAAAGTATAGTTGTTCCAACGTCCACTTTTGTTGAACAACCTCGTAAATTTCCCCTCCGTTTATCAGTATACTTTGAAGAATAAGGGTTACTTCTTTATCTCCTGAAATAGACTTACTATATAAATTATTATCCTCATGAACAAGACCAAGCTTCTCAGAAATATTTTTTCCTCTAATTTTTAATTTAATACTTGCATTTTTCTTTGAAGCAAGTTCATCAAAGGTACCGAAACCAAGAATATTGCCATTATTTATAAATCCATACAATGTGCAGATATCTTCAGCATATTTTAATTGATGGGTACAAAGAAAAACTGTAACTTCGCTTTCTTCTGCAAGTTCTTTTATTAGTGTTAAGACATTAAGTGCATTTTCTGGATCCAAGCCAGAAGTAGGCTCATCAAGAAATAAAACTTGAGGATTGTGAATAATAGCTATAGCCAGGGATATTCTCTTTCTCATTCCTGTACTGAAAGCTTTTACTTTCTTATTTCTTACATCAAACAATTTCAGTCTTTTTAAAATGAAATTTGTTCGTTCCTTTAGCATCTTTTCTTCCATACCGTGCATCCGTCCAAAGAATATAAGATTTTGCTCAGCAGTAAGATTTTCATAACAGGAAGAACTTTCGGTCATAACTCCACAGAATCTATGAAGCTCAATATTATTTTCCTTCACAGGTTTTCCTAAGATTCCAGCATGTCCTGAAGTTGCTGAAAGAATTCCATTGAGAATTCTAACAGTAGTAGTTTTTCCTGACCCGTTAGGACCAAGAAATCCAAATATTTCACCCCTTGGTATGCTAAGATTTATATTATTCAATACATTAGTCTGTCCATCATAAGATTTTCCAAGATTCGATATGTTTATTGTGTTCATTTCTTTCACCTCTTTTTACTATATTTTATCCGATTCTGTAAATGTTTACAATATGATACTTATAGTTTAAGGTGTTTTTGACTACTTCTTTTAAAATAGAAATATCTTACTTAATTCCAACACTGTATATTTTAATTAGTCATAGACCTGTTCCTACATCTATATACAATAAAATCATCGATTTGAATAAAGAAACTTCACTTGAAGCCAAGAATCCCTTGATTATCTAAACCTCATTCCATCTATAATATAGAATTTGATGTTAACTTTCTATATAATCACAAAATAAACCTTATCATTTTGTTATGGATGATAAGGTTTATTGTTACAATCATTTAAAAATTATATCCTTAGTTATAATGCCTACACTGGATGCCTTTATATGTGGATTTGTACTTAACTTTTGTAATTCCTCTGGACTACCATAAACCACTACACCTATTATCTCTACCTTATCTCCTTCTAACTGCTCCTTAGCCTTTAGTGTAGAATAGATACTACTAAACTCATTTTTATAATTAATATTATTAAAATCAAACTGGAGATTATCTAAAAACTTTTTGTAATTATCTAATGCTTGATTAACTTCATAATAATTAACCCTTTCAGGTGCCTTAAATCCTATAAAATCTGACTCTCTTATATAGGTTACTTTTCCATCATGTTCTGAGGCTTCCTTTTTATAAACCTCCATTTTCTCTTCTGTATAGCCATCTATTAATAGCTCCGATATTTGGGTTGTAGGTAGGATATCTGAAATCTCATTAATTTTATACTTTTTATCAAAGGATAAAGTCATCTCTAATAGTGAGTCGGAACTTACTTTATTAAGTAAGGCTATATCATCTTTATATTCCTTATACTCAATATCTGGGTGAAAGGCCATCATAGTTAGATTCCCAGAACTATCAGTACGATCGGGCCACTCACCTTGCCTATGTCCTCCTTTCCCTGAACCTATGGTAAACCTATTAAACTTAAGTCCAAATCCATAGCTGCTATTTTTATTATATAAATTTATATTCTTTCTACCAATAATTTTAGAGACTGTATATTCACCAGTTCCTCCGATAAGTCCTATGGAACCATTTATATTGCTAATATAAGCATTAGGATTTTTAATTTCTATAGCCTTTTGCAACTCCTCATAATGCTTAATTCCAACTTTATAACTAATCATAACATTAATTATATATAGCGGTATCACCACTAGGATAACTATTATAATTATTCTGATGGTACTTAATCTTTTTGATTTTCTATATGCCTTTTTTAGTTGTTTATCATCTGGGAAAAACTCCACATTATCCTCTTTCATAATTACCCCTCCACCTTTCCTTAAATTCTTCTCTAGCCCTATAAAGATATGTCTTAACTGTACTTTCAGGGATGCCAAGTAATATAGAAATTTGTTTATAGCTTAAATCCGCCTGGTATTTCATAATAAGTAAAGTCTTATATTGTTCCTTTAACCCTTCTAATGTTTCATTAACGTATTTACCTTTTTCCTCTATTAATATTGAGCTTTCAACATCATCTTCACTATAAAAATTATTACAATACTGCTTTTCATCTAAAGAAAAACTTAATCTATTATTTCTTTTTTTAAAGGTCCTAAAAATATTAATGGCTACAGTAAACAACCAGGAACGAAGTTTTTCTACCCTCACACCATCCATATGCTCCATGGCTCTAGTGAAGGATTCTTGAAGGATATCCTCAGCTTCCTGCTTTGAACATCCAAGCTTTATGAGGTATTTATAAATAATACTACCTTGTGTCATATATAACTTAGTAATAGCATCGTAATTCATTTCTCCCTCCCTTCAAAGCCTTCACATATAAGACTATTAAAACATGGCATTGTATACAAACTTATGTAAATTAATATTAACTTTCTATATAAACGCAAAATAAACCTTATCATTTTCAATCATATATTCAAATTTATATTAATTATGATATAATTATTACACCGTATTGGAGGTGTTTTTATGAAGGTATTTGATACATTCAGCTCTAAATCAGAT
>CAYYWN010000144.1:0-5943 GCA_964474485.1 uncultured Clostridium sp.
CCTGCGGCTGTAATAGGTATACCTGAAAAAAATCCTTTAAACTCTATTGAATTAAACTTAGCTAATCTATATGCACCGCAAATTGGAAAGATTATTAATAAAACATATCCTAAAATACCTAAATTAATAAAGTTATACATATTATAAGCTAACATAGATGGTGCTACTCCAAAAGATACAAGATCTGATAAGGAATCCAGTTGTTTACCAAGATCACTAGATACATCGAGCATCCTAGCTATTGTACCATCATACCTATCTATTAAACCTGCAATGATTATGAAAATACAGGCTAATTTATAGTCACCTCTAAAGTTCATTAATAAAGACATAATACCAAAACCTAAATTTGCAAAAGTAAACAAATTTGGCAAAAAACTTTTTTTCACTATTAATCCTCTCCTAAAAACTTATATGAATACCTAGTAATTATAGCTTAAATCTTTCTTTTTGGCTATAAATTTTGTTGCATTTAAGGCTTTATACTATTGTTACACAAATTGTGAGGTTATTAATAATAAATAAGGCACATTACAATTTCTTGAAATAAAAAGATGCGTATACTTTAAAATACCATATTGTCGACAGTGTATACATTAAATGCTATAATCAAAATATAGTTTTCCAAAAAAGACTAGGAGGTATAAAAATGAAAAACGTGAAATTTATATACAATCCTTTTTCAGGTGAGAACGCTATATTAAAAGATTTGGACACCGTTATAAAAACTCACCAAAAAGAAGGATATACAGTAATTCCATATAGGTTAAGCTATGATACAGATATAGAAAGGGTTTTTGAAGATTTAGATGAAAGTTACCATTATATAATTATAGCTGGTGGAGATGGAACTGTAGATACAATTGTAAATTGTATGAAACAAAAAAGAATAAATTTACCTATTGCAATATTACCTGTAGGTACAGCAAATGATTTCGCAAAATTTATAGGTATGCCTGAAGATATTGAGAAGGCTTGCAAAAACATATTATCTAGCACGCCTAAGTCTATGGATATAGGGAAAATTAATGATAAGTATTTTATAAACGTTGCTAGCACTGGTCTATTTACAGATGTATCACAGAAAACAGATGTAAATCTTAAAAATACTATTGGTAAACTTGCTTATTATATTAAGGGGATAGAGCAATTACCTAGTTTTAGAAAGATTAATATAAAAGTAGACTCAAAAGAAGAAAAATTTCATGGAGATATGTATCTGATGCTAGTATTTAATGGGCAAACTGCAGGAAGCTTTAATTTAGCTTATAAGGCTGAAATAGATGATGGACTTTTAGATGTTATAATTATAAAAGCAGTTCCATTAAAGGATTTAATTCCTCTTTTTATAAAAATTATGAGAGGAGAACATTTAGAGGGACAAAATTCTATTGTTTATTTTAAGAGCAATAAAATAAAAATAGAATGTGATGAAAATATAGTTACAGATATAGATGGAGAAAGAGGACCAAACTTCCCTTTATCTATAGAATGTATTCATGATGGAATTAAAGTACTAGGAATTAAGTGATTAATGCGTAAGAGAGATATAAGATAAAAAAAGCGTAGGCAAAAAGAATTAAATAATTCTAAGTCTACACTCTTTTTTTATCTTTTTTTATTTTTAATTCTTCGGGGCTCATTCCATCCTATTAAGCAACTTTTATCTTTACCTATAAGGTCTTCCCTATTGCTTTTTATTAGAGCCTCTTTAACTAGATTATAGTTTTCAGGTTTTGTAAATTGCAGAAGGGCTCTTTGCATATTTTTTTCTTTCATATCTTTTGGCACATATACATCCTCATTCGTAAGAGGGTTTATACCAGTATAATAAATAACAGTAGATAAACTTCCAGGAGTAGGATAAAAATCTTGAACCTGTTCTGGTGTATATCCCATTTCTTTTATATATAAGGCAAGTTCAATGGCTGCATTAAGATCGCTTCCAGGGTGACTAGACATAAGATAAGGAACTAGATACTGGTCTTTACCTATCTTTTTATTAATTGCAAAGTAGGTACTAGCAAATTTGTTATAAACCTCTTTTGTAGGTTTTCCCATATGCTTTAATACCTTATTGCTTACATGTTCTGGTGCTACTTTTAGCTGACCACTTATATGATATTTACATAACTCTTCAAAAAACTCTCTATCCTTATCATAAATAAGGTAGTCATATCTTATACCAGAGCGAATAAATACTTTCTTTATCCCAGGTAATTCTCTAACATTTCTAAGAACATTTAAATATTCTTTATGATCTATTATTAAGTTCTTACAGGGTTTTGGAAACATACATTGCTTAGTCTTACAAGTTCCATGTTCTTCTTGTAACTTACACGATTTATGTCTAAAGTTTGCTGTTGGACCACCTATATCATGTATATATCCCTTAAAGTCTTTTAAAGAGGTAAGAAGTTTAGCCTCATTTACAATGGATTCGGAACTTCTGTTTTGTATCATTCTTCCTTGATGAAAGGTAAGAGCACAAAATGAGCAAGATCCAAAGCAACCTCTGTGGCTAGTTATAGAAAATTTAACTTCCTGTATAGCTGGTATACCACCTTTATCTTCATAAATAGGATGATAGGTTCTTTTGTAAGGTAAGTTATAAGAAGCATCCATTTCAGTTTCCGTTAAAGGATATTGTGGGGGATTTTGAACTATATATTTGTCACCGCTAGGCTCGACTATAGTCTTACCCCTTATAGGATCTTGCTCATAGGATTCTAATTTGAAATTTTCACCATAAGCTCTTTTATCCCTAGAAACCTCTTCAAAAGAAGAAACTTTTATAAAGTTTTGTAGTTTTGATATGTCCTTGGTTTGATACACTGTACCTCTTACATTGACTATGTTTTTAATATCCATACCATATCTTAAAAGGTTGGCTACTTCAAGGACTGTTTTTTCTCCCATACCATAAATTAAAAGATCGGCTTTAGAGTCTGATATAATGCTTTTTCTTATCTTATCATCCCAATAATCATAATGGGCGAATCTTCTAAGGCTAGCTTCAATACCTCCTATAATTACAGGTACATCTTTAAAAGCTTCTTTTACTCTGTTGGTATAAACTATTACAGCTCTATCGGGTCTTTTTTCGCCTATTCCTCCAGGAGAATAAAGGTCATCTCTTCTCTTCTTTTTACCTACAGTATAATGGTTAACCATAGAATCTATATTTCCTGAATTTACAAGAAATCCGTACTTTGGTTTACCTAGCTTTTTAAAATCATCTGAATTATGCCAGTCTGGCTGGGCTATTATACCAACACTAAAGCCATCTGACTCTAAAGTTCTAGCTATTATTGCTGTACCAAAGGATGGATGATCTACATAGGCATCCCCAGAAACTATTATAAAATCTAACTGATCTATTCCTTTATCTTTCATGTCATCTATACATATAGGCAAAAAATCTTTTGCAAGTTTCATATAAAATATAACTCCAATCTTAATCTTTAATATTAGTTCAAAATATAATTTTAAGGCTAATTATAGTTTTAAATATAGAATTATATTATCATAAGAGCAAACAAAGATAAAGAATTAGCGCCATTTATAATTTAGCTTGCAGGTGTATTTAATAAAAATAGTTTATGGGAAATTTAAGTATTAATAATATGAAAATAGAAATAATTTAGTGAAAATATTTTTTTATCCATAAAGATGTATTAATTTCTCTATTATGAAACAAAATAACCTTAAGAGAAAGGAGGAGGTTATTTTGTTTAAAAAAGTATTCAAAGGTAAATATATGGTGCTATATATAATAATGATTTTAAGTACATATTATATTTCATCTTTAGTTTTACCTATAAGTTATAAAGAAGTAGGTGCTGTTAGTTATAGTTATGGAGCTAAAGGAAGTGTGGTTACTGATATACAAAGTCGGTTAAAAAGGTGGGGATATTACAGTGGATCTGCAGATGGAATTTATGGATATCAAACTTACACTGCAGTAAAAAAGTTTCAAGGGAAAAATGGTCTCAATGTTGATGGCGTTGTAGGTGACGCTACTTTAGCAGCTTTAGGAATAGTGAGCGCACCTGCATCTAACCAGGATAATTCTTCAAAAAATTATAATAATCAAGACGTAATGCTTTTGGCAAGACTCATAAATGGAGAGGCTAGAGGTGAACCCTATGAAGGGCAGGTGGCAGTAGGGGCTGTTATAATGAATAGGACTAGGGACTCTAGATTTCCATCTACTATTGCAGGTGTGGTGTATCAACCTGGAGCTTTCACAGCTATAGTAGATGGTCAGGTTAATGCTAACATGGAGCAAAACTCTATTAACGCAGCAAGAGATGCCTTAAATGGATGGGATCCATCTGGAGGAGCTGTTTATTATTTTAATCCTAACACAGCCACTAATGAATGGATATGGTCTAGGCCTTTAATAAAAGTTATAGGGAAACATAGATTCTGTAGTTAGATAGAAATTATTTTTTGGTCAATAATAAGGTAAACCTATATTTAAATTAAATAACAGGTTTACCTATAATGTATTTAATCATATGTGGTATATTAGGATATTAACATAAATCAATAAGAAATAATAAAAGATATTTATTAAATAGGGTTGACAATTTCTTAATTGGTAATATAATAGTAGTATAATTCATATCAAGATACTCGGAAATACGTTGAAGAAGGAAAGTAGCATATATAAAGGTTGTAGAGAGGGAATTGTGGTGAGATTTTCCTACTGGAATTTATGTGAAGTGCCCTTTGGAGTAGAGACCTGAAATTTTAGTACGGTTTTTCGGTAGCGCCCGTTATAGCGATAGAGTATATTAGTGCTCGAAAGGAGTTAATTCTATGTTTAATTAGAGTGGGCTACGAAGTTTTCTTCGTCTCTAAAAAGGGGCGGAGTTTTTTTATATATATAACAACATTTATAACAATTAAATATGGCAAAATTTATATTTGAATTAAAATAAATAAAAAATTAGGAGGAATAATATATGATATTTAACAATGCTTTAGAAATGATAGGTAACACACCTTTATTGACACTTGAAAACTTAGGTGGAAAAGATATTGGGAAAATTTATTTGAAACTAGAAAAATTTAATCCAGCAGGCAGTATAAAGGATAGAGCAGCATTAGGTATGGTAGAAAAAGCAGAAAAATTAGGGCTACTAAAGTCAGGGGATACTATTGTAGAACCTACAAGTGGAAATACAGGAATAGCGTTAGCTATGATAGGAAAATTAAAAGGTTATAAGGTAATAATTGTTATGCCAGATACTATGAGTGTAGAAAGAAGAAATATGATAAAGGCCTATGGTGCAGAGCTAATATTGACAGATGGAACTAAAGGAATGAAGGGTGCTATAGGGAAAGCTGAAGAGATGGCAAAAGGAAAAGACGGATACTTTATACCTCAACAATTTTTAAATATAGCAAATCCTGAAAAACATTACGAAACTACAGCAGAAGAACTACTAAAAGATGTACCTGACATTGATATATTTGTTGCAGGAGTGGGTACGGGTGGAACTATATCTGGAGTTGGAAGAAGACTTAAAGAACTAAAAAGTGATATAAAAGTAATTGCAGTAGAACCAGAAAAATCACAGGTCTTATCAGGTGGTAATCCAGGACCTCACAAAATTCAAGGTATAGGAGCAGGATTTATACCTGACATATATGAGGCTTCAGTTGTAGATGAAATAATAAAGGTAAAAGATGAAGATGCTTTTGAAGCAGCTAGATTAGTAGCATTAAAAGAAGGAATGCTAATAGGTATATCTTCTGGGGCTAATGTTCATGCATCGTTAGAAATTGCAAAAAGATATGGGAAAGACATTAAAATTGTAACGGTAGCTCCAGATGGGGGAGAAAAGTATATTTCCATGGGTATTTACGAATAATTAAAATTGAGGTGGGGACGTGTTTAAGAATATAAAATATGATATTAAAAATATAATG
>CAYYWN010000145.1:0-5860 GCA_964474485.1 uncultured Clostridium sp.
TAGTTCAGCCGCATTTATGATTTCTTTAATTTGATTTTCACCTTTATTCTTGAATATTCCAGACTTTTCATTTAAACGATGAGCTTCATCAACTAATAACACATCTATTTCATTCTCTTTAGAATCTATATAACAGCCTGATCCTTTAAACAAAGTTCCAATATACTTTTGTGTATAGTTTCCTTTAAGTTTTAATGAGTATACATCTCTAGGTGCTACATTTTTAGAGACATATTGTGTAAGATAACCTGCTGCATTAAGCTTTACTAATAAATTGATTGCCAATACCGACTTACCTGTACCTGGACCACCTTTTATAATAAAAACGTGTTTTTTCCCAGATAATATATTTTTCAATGCCACCCTTTTAATTCTTTCAAAAACAACTTTTTGTTGGTCTATAAGCTTAAATTCTTCATTACCATCAAGCATTAATAAAAGAGCATCTTGTAATGATTTTGAAGGCTTTATCTTTCCACCTTCGATGTTATATAATGTCCTACCCTGATCTCCTTTTGTGACATACTTTAAAATAAACTCCCTAAGCTTATTTACCTCTCCTTGAGTATACGCAGGAGCTTTTTCTAAATAGTTATTGTAGCTTTGTGAAATTAATGGATCATTCTCTGTTTTTATATAGTTATGTAAATATGCACAGGGATGCAAAGCTATTTTATTCTTTTCTACACCTTCATTATAATCCTCTATTGCGCAGGCATAAGTCCATGCTTGGTAAGAAGGATGAGCAGTTCTTCTAACTCCTTTATTAATAAAGGTCTTTACTATTCCATCTTCATCTTGAACCTCTTCTACTTTTTCCCATTGCTTTAATTCTACAATAATTACATTTTGTTTATCATCTTTGTCTACACCTGAAAGTATAAAGTCTATTCTCATTGATGTTGCTGGAATTCTATATTCAATAGCAACAGTACAGTCACCTGGAATCTGAGGTATGTTTAATGCTTTATACATATAAAGCATAGAATTCTTCCACGCCCTAATCTCAGCTGGATTAGCTTTCCCTATCTTATTTCTATATGCCTTTTCTATTGCTATACTTATTTCATCATTATCTACATGCTTTATGAACTCATCCTTACTTGCCTCATAAACTATCATATATTTACCCCATTCCTGCTCTTTAAAGTTCAGTGTATTTTTTGCTTGTTCCTCTTGCTTTTTCTACTGGATATTTCTTTTCATTCTTATCCATCTTTTTTTCTATTATATCTTCTATATTAACCCCTAGGGAATCTGCCATATGTAAGCAATAAACCATAACATCAGCTAGTTCTTCTCCCACGGCTTCTTTATCATAGTTATTATTCCAAAGGAAGTGCTCTAGTAATTCACCAGCTTCTATACTTATTGCCTTGGCTAAGTTTCCTGGTGTGTGGAATTGTGACCATTCTCTATCATCTCTAAATTTTCTTACTCTCTTTTTTATCTCTTCCATTTTGTTTGCTCCTTTACTATTTTGCTATATTAAGTTTGATAATTCTATCTATCTATTACTATAATTGTACCATAAATTAGTTGATTTATTTTAGATTTCATCTCTAATGTCTTAAATTCATTTGGTTTTATATAGCTTGAAATTTGAATAGTAACCTAAAGTTAAGAGGTAGGGATTATTCCCTACCTCTTTTTGATTTTTACTAGTATAGCATATATGATTGCTGATATAAATGTTGCTATTATATCAAATATATCAAAAGGACTATTTAAAAATACATGGATTATTTCAGATGCCAGTGCTAGTACACATATACCTACTAAAGTTATGATTGTATGCTTAAAAGTATATTCCTTTTTATAAAATGATGTATATAGACTTTCTGCTATGAATGCAAAGTTCCATGTTGCTCCTATATTTGGTGCTATTCCTAGGATATTTGTTAATTTAATCTTTTTCATTTTTTCACCCTTTATTAATAATATATATCATCAAAAATTTCACCATTTTCTAAATATATTAAATCTATATTTTCCTTACTATTCATTATTAACACTTCTAATTCTTCTTTTGAAATAGTACTATCCCCTGATTTGAACCTTTGTACTATATCCTTATGCATTGGAATTAAGCATTTAGGCTTCAATTCATTCTATCATCATTTGTATATGGATCAAAGGTTTCAACACTACTTTCTTTTTCATAATATCCACTTGTTACATCTTCAATAAATCCATCACTATAGCGATTATCCTCATCAGTTATAAAATTTTCGTCAATCCAATAACTATCTCTTTGGGCTTGTTTTAAGAGCTTACTTATATACTTCTTATCCATTATTCCAACAGACATACTATAATGCTTACTCCTGTTTTCATATTCAATAGAATTATTATTATAAAGAATGAAACATTTCTGATTTTTATAAACATGACAAAAAGCTTTATCGGAAACATCATCATCTATTACATATTTCGATAAATTGGATAGGTTATAATTAACTATACAATAAATATTTGGACATGGTGTAATATAAAAATAAAGGTGCCTATAAATCAATAGGCTTTGATATATGTTTAGATAGCGAGAAGTGTAATGATCGAATTGTAGCTATCGAAAAGCTTGAGGAAATTTTAAGGAATGTTAATAATATCAAATAAATCTAATATCACATCATACATCAAGAAGTTTATATACAAATAAATGGACCTGTTTGTATATAAACTTCTTAGTTTGATGGCTATATGACTATTATGACCTAACATCTATGAATATTAGAACTGATATTTATTTGCCTTTTTTCTCTTACTCTTTTCATTAATAAAATAAACTGCCAATAAAATTAAGACAACAGTCCTATAAATTATATTAATAATTGTTTGTGCTGAGTTACCTACATTGTTATATATACCAAAAGTTTTTCTGTAAAACATTCCTGTAGTGCAAATAAAAGCTATAGCTAGATTAAAACCCTTTTTATCTTTACTATACTTAATTATAAAATATATAGCAATAAAAGCAGAAAGTAAAATTGTACCGTAATCCATAATTACATCATCCCCTTTCCTCCACTCATTTTATTGTATTATCTCACATTCTTATGAAATAATATCATAAATGCTTATTTATACTTAAATATCCCCACGATTCTTTATTCTTATTCTTATTCTTATTCTTTATACAGTTTAATAAATATGAATTTCATCAATTCTCCCACATTCCTTATATCCAAGACTTTTATACACCTTATTTGAATCAAGATTCGTTATATCCGCGTATAACATTGGTATTAGTCCTTCTTTCAATACCATAAAACTTAATTCAGCCATTAATGCACTTGCATACCCATTTTTTCTTTGTTCATTAGGCGTGTATACACTATTTATACGAGCATGCCTCATAGAGCGATGTGAGATATTTGCCATTGAAACAACATTATTATTTACCTGCCATAAAAATAAATCGCCCGATTTTACTAATCTTTCTGCTCCAGAAACCTGACTTTCTTTTGTTACTATTTTTCCAAAGCTATCATATAGAAACCCTTTGCAATATTCTGCAACAATACCAACATGACACAACTCTGCTTTTATCAACTTACCCTGAACATTTTGTGGTGTAATAACCTTTGAACACTTATATGACTGCATTCCCATAGATACTTTATAAGATACTCTAAATAGGTTTGAATATTGCTTTGCTATTCTTTTTACTATTTCTACCTGTCCTGAGATTTCACTTATATTTTTATCCTTTACTATATTACATAATGAATTAACTACATTGTTAACTTCTGACTCTTGAAGTACTTCATTAACCCATATCCACATTGCATGACCTGGATTCTGCATAGCTATTACATTACTATCCTTTGTTTTTAATGCAATAAGCTCTTTACCTTCAATAATTTTATGAAAAAGATTAAATTGAACCTCATAATCTAAAAATGGCTTTTTATTTAAAATTCCTTCTCCTTTAACAAATGATTTAAACATGATAATCCCCCCTTAAACTTTTAATTCTCATTTTTATAATCTGATATAATTTGAAATTTTTATAAAGCAAAAAACTCCACGAAATCACTTTAGAAGTGACTCCGCAGAGTTATCTACGTGTAGGATGATCCCTGTACCGCTAGTATAAACTAGGTACACTCACTGAATATAATAATATATTACAATTTTATAAATACACTGTCAATGCTTTTTAGGAATATTTTATTTATTATAGATATTTTTTCCATACCCCTTATCTGTGTGCATGCCAATTGCAAGTGATGTTTTCCCATATAATGCTTTCTTTGGATTTATAACTACTAATATAGCGGCTACTAAAGAATATAAAATTGCATAGATCTATTAAGTTACCGTTTATTATGCCAATAAGAAAATTAAATAGTTGATGGATTATAATAGGAATTAATAAATTCTTGTTTAAGTTATAAAATGCTGTCATTATAATACTAATTGCTATAACTGAAATCAAAAAAATGCAATGTATTTTTTTAAATCAATGCCCATGAACCCTGTGCTAAACCATATTGGTAGATGCCACATGCTCCACCAAAACCCTATTATTACAGATGATATTAAAAGTGAATACTTCTTTTGCAGCTCATTTTGAGCAAACCCCCTCCAACCTAATTCTTCTCCTAGTGGTCCTGCAAATAAACTTTTAAAAAAGAAGTATATAAACATTCCAAATGATGAAATTGTGAAAATGAACCCCATTCCACTATTTTTAGATGATACTATAAACATAATTACTATAGCTATTAAAACTTGAATAATAATAATTTCGCTAATTACTGAAAACGTAAGTTTAGTTTTAAATTTGTTTTTTACATATTCTATAAAATTTTCTCCTGGATAAATTCTTTTAAATAAAATTAAGAATGCAAATGTTGATGACCAAGATGCTATACATAACATAATATCAAATACTATTGAAGGAAGTCCTAGCATCTTTGTTACTCCTACAAGTAAAAAAAGCGGTAAGCTTTGTTATATTACTTAATATAACAAAGCTTACCATTGGCCTTTTTAAAGTTCTTTCTTTTGTCATAATAAACACCCCTTTAAACTAAAAATATTAGTAAACTTAATATGTTTTAAAAGAAGCTTTTTATATTCTATTCCTCTAGTATCTTTTGTAATTGATTAATTTCGTTTGTCATGATAAAAATAACTACTTATTTCAGCAATCATCATAATCGTAATAATGATGCCAAAACAACTAAAAGCACCCAGATACAGATCGTTTTTTGTTACTCCCCATGCGATCATTGATAGTATTGAAACAGTAGCAGAAATGAGCAGTGTAATATTAAATGCACTGGTTTTCGATTTCATATTAACTAAATTTACTCGTTCATCATCATTTTGCTCATCTTGTTTTGTACATTTGCTACTTAAGCTTCTCCAGACTTCGGTCACTCCAAATAAGATGCAAAAAATATCCAATATAATAGACTTTATAATTCTTAAAGCACTTAAATCATTAAACTTCATAATTGTATGTGGAATGCTAATTGATACTAATAACAAAAAAAATATACCACTCCAAAATTTCTTTTTATTATATATTCTTTTCTTCATTTTCTAAATTCTCCTTTAAACAATATAAATTTTCAATAGTGGTATTAAAAATGGAAGCTATCTTATATGCTAGCATGATTGTGGGGTTATACTGTCCTTTTTCAAGTGAAATAATTGTTCTTGATGAAACTGAAACTAAATCAGAAAGCTGCTGTTGTGTCATATTTGCTGCCTTTCGTAAATCTTTTATTCTATTTTTCACTCCTATACCTCCAAATAAATATGAAGCAAGCTTCACGTGAAGCTTGCTTCATATTATCATTATATAAGAACATTGTCAATACATTTTGAAATTTCTTGTTTA
>CAYYWN010000146.1:0-5839 GCA_964474485.1 uncultured Clostridium sp.
TGATTAAGCTTTTGCTCGACAGCCTTAAAAGCTACTTTATTTTTAGCAAAAGATAATACCTTTGAAAGATAAGTAATTGATATAACCTGTCTAAGTATATTTTTATTAGCTTTATAGTGTATAGACATATTTATAGAATACACTATCATTATAAAAATTGCAGAATATTGTTTAAGAAAACCAATCGATATTAATGATAGACAAGATAATATAAACATAAAATTATATAAAAACTTTTTATGTTTATTTACATCTGAATCAGTATAAAGAAGTTCTAATATGTCTCCTTTATACTGTTTCCCAAGTTCATATAAAAAAGATTGAATCTTGTTTCTAGTAGTGGTGTCCCTTTGGAAAAGGTTTATTAAGGTTCTTCTATTTTCATATTCAGAGTTATCATATAGAGGATTTCTCAAAAGGTTGTATAAGGATTGTTCGCCAGGGGTACTTAGAGTATAATCAAGTTTTGAAAAAACCTTTTCCATATCTAAATCATTAAAGGTCTGATCATCTATAAAGTGTTTTTCTTTATGATTTGAGTTTAAGAGCTTAAATAATTTGTTTATAATATTAAAGTCTCTTTTCTTTTTGTTTATAGACTCTAGATTATTATTTATATAATCTGAAGATTTATTTCTCTTTATTTTTATATAATTATTATAAATAAAGGCTAAAACTATTATTAAAAATAAAGCTCCACCAAAATACCAGCCCTCTATTTTATCTTTAAAAAGTAATAAGATAGAAAATGTGGTTAGGGATAAAAAAGTAAGAGCAAATACTTCTCCTAGGTTAATTTTAGTTTTCAATTTAGCACCAACTTTCTTTATAATTTAAATTTTAATATTAAGTGTTAGTCCTTACCAATTATAGCATTTAGTTTGAATATTTTAAATATATTATATTTAAATTAGTAGAAGATGAATAAAAGCATAGTGTATTAAATGATTTAAATGGAGAAAATATAATTATGTGGTATAATTCTATTATAATTCATGGTTGAAAGGAGATATAAATATGGAGAAATTTGAATTTTATGATAGGTTTAAAGACCTACAGGATATGAAAAATGTGGTAGCGGGAGAAAAAAGAATTGAAGATATGATTGAAAGTAAGGAAAGCTGCCTCGGACATCGCAAGGTAGGGGATAGAAATTATCATATATTTTATCTTAGTCCTTCTGAATTTGCTGTATATTATCATGGTGGTGGAACCGATGCCATGTATACTTCTGAAAGTTTAGGAGATGTATTAAATTACACAAACACTCTTGAAAAGTAGTATAAAGGATATAAAAGAACTGTGCAAGGATAAAAAAAATTGCATAGTTCTTTTTTATTTATAAAAAAAGGAATAATTTAATAAACTTTTACAAATAATCTATTAAAGAAGTAGTTATTATTTAGGAGGGTTTACATGGAAGAATCACTTACTAATAGGCAGATAGCACTTATTCTTTATACTACTATAGTAGGTTATAGTATAAGTGATTTCCCTAAGATAGCTTCAAAGGCTTCTGGGACAGGAGCATGGGTTTCCATAATTATAATTACTGTATTTGCTATATTAATAACTTACATGATAACTTATATTCAATTAAAAAATAGAGAAAAGAACTTTTATGAATTTAATAAGGTATTGTTTGGGAAGATTCCATCATTAATAATAAATTTAATATTTATATTATATTTTTTTGTGTCATTATCCCTAATAGTTAGGTCTTATTCAGAAGTTATAAAATTAACTATTCTTCGTGAAACACCTATAAAGGCCATTAGTCTAATTTTTTTTATTGTAATATATTATGCTGTGATTAAGAAGCTTAGAGTAATAGGAAGCTTATGTGAAATTTATGGGATCTTAAGTCTACTAGGATTTTTATTAATAAATTTTCTTATATTAATAAAAGGTAAGGCTATAAACGTGAAACCTATTTTTGACATAAGTGATTTCTCAAGGTATATAAAAGGCGTTAAGGATTTAATATCTCCCTTTTTAGGCATGGAAATATTATTTTTTATACATTTAAAAGGAGAGAATAATAAAAATTTATTTAAATATATTATAGGCATTATTTTAATTATAGGATGCATGTATATTTATGTAGTTGAGGCTGCTATTGCACTAGTAGGTGTTGAAGATTTAGTGAATTATAATTCTACCACATTAAGTATTATACTTGGTATAGATTTGGAAAATTTGGAGGTGTTTAGAAGATTGGATGGAGTATATATAGTGGTGTGGACCTTTAATATTGTATGTGCCTGTTGTATTTGGGCTTATGGGACTATAAGTTTTCTAAGTGATCTATGTAAAGATGAAAAAAAATATAATTTGATTTCAGCAATTGTCGTGATTGCGTCTTTTTTAGTTTCACAATATCCAAAGAATATAGAAGAGACTAGAGCTATTATGAAAATTAATAATTATATTGGATTAGTTTTAGTAACAATATTGCCTATAATACTATTAATAACATTGAAGGTGAAAAATTATGAATATAAAAAGAAAACATAGATTATTTGTAGTACTTCTTATAAGTTTATCTTTAGTACTTACTGGATGTTGGGATAGCCTAGATATAGATGATAGAAGTATAATGTTGGGTATAGGTATAGATTATTTAAATGAGAAGATTAACTTTAGTGGTGAAGTGGCAAAGTTAACTGCTGGACAAAAAGGAGGTGGATCTTCACCAACCTTTTCTAGTGTATATAACTTTTCATCAGAGGGTGAATCCTTTGAAGAGGCAAAAAGTGAATATAATAGAATAACACCTTTAGCGGATTTCTCGGGGGCTATTAGGGTTATAGTATTTAGCAAAGCATTTGCTGAAAAAGATATGGAACCCTATATAAATAGAATTACTAATATATCAAGATTTAGAAAATCAATGATGGTTGTTATAAGTGAGATGTCACCTAGTGAGCTATTTCAAAAGAAAATAGAATCTGATGCATCTATGAGCTATGGAATAGAAGATTTAATTTCATCTCTAAGTAAGAATGGTGAGGCTGTTTATAAAACAGTGCAAGAAATAAGATCAGATATATCATTTAAAACTATAGGTTATATAATTCCCTATGTAACCTATGAAAATTCATCGGTAAAGCTTCTAGGGTATTCTATAATAAAGGACTCAAAAAGCATAGGAACTGTTGATTATAATGATAGTAATGGACTACTGTATCTACTGGCAAAAAAGGTATCCATGGATTATGCTATTGAAAGTCCAAAGGATGATAAAAACACTATAGCTATAAACACCAGCTTAAAAAAGAGAAGAATAAATACAAAATACATAGATGGTAAAATTAACATTAATGTAGATTTAGATATAAAGTCAAAAATATTATATGAATATGATATAGAATCCTTAGATAAGAAAGATATTAAAAAAATTGAGGACACTATGACAAAAAATATAAAGAAGGATATAAATGATATTATAAAATTATCTCAGGAAGATTATAGTACAGATTTTTTAGGGTTTGGGAGGTACTTTAAAGGGCAGAATCCAAGGGAATATAAAAATATATCATGGGAATCTGAATATCCTAATGCTAAAGTTAATGTAAATATAAAAAATACTGTTACAATTTCAAGCTTTTTAGATCCTATGGAGGAGGAGAAGTAACTAAAATGAAAAGTAAAATATTTCTAGACAAGATTAAAGAAGACTTAGATGTTGGATATGGTCTTTATGTAAGAAAGTTGGTAGTTAAGGATTATATTATACATGTCGCATTTATATCACAAATAACAGATAAAAATGATATTTCAACTAAAATAATAAGTCCATTATTACAATATAATAAAGATGATATTACAATTGATATTATAGCCCATTCAATTATTTATACTGATAATATTTTAATAGATCAGGATGAAAATAAGATATTAAGTTACATTTATGAAGGTAATTCAATAATAATCATGGAAGGGGAAAGCAGATATATATCTACCAATGTAATAAAAAAAGAAAAGAGAAATATAGAAACTCCTCAATTTGAAAATTCCATAAGGGCTCCATTGGATGCTTTTAATGAAGACTTAAATACTAATTTAAATTTAATAAGAGGTCGAATGAAAGATACAAATTTTAAGGTGGAAAAATTTGTTGTGGGAACTAGAACAAAGACCAATGTAGCGATGGCTTATATTATAGATATAGCTAATGATAACTATATTAATGAAATACGTAATAGAATAGAAGACATTTCTATAGATGGAATATTTGAATCGGGATATATAGAAAAAATAATTTCAAACAAAAGAAATAGTTTGTTTCCTGAAATGGGTATAACAGAGAAGGCGGATACTGTAGGTGCAAATTTGCTAGAAGGAAAGGTTTGTATATTAATTGATGGGTCTAATTTGGCTCTTTTAGCACCAAAAACCTTTATAGAATTTTTTGATTCTGGGGAAGATCATTACTCTAATACGTATTTCTCAACATTTGTTTATATAACAAGGCTATTATCCTTTATAATAACCTTAACTTTATCACCAATGTATGTGGCTATTGTATCCTTTCATCCGGACATACTTCCATCTCAATACATATTAGCTTTAGCATCTACTAGAATAGGTGTGCCTGTTAAAGCAATAACGGAAGCTTTTATAATGGAAATAGTGGTGGAAATACTAAGGGAAGCCAGTATAAGGCTACCTAAAAAAATAGGCCCAGCCATAGGAATAGTAGGAACTATTGTTATAGGGCAAGCAGCTGTAACAGCAGGTCTTGTTAGCCCTCTTATGGTGATAATAGTATCTTTAGGATCAATAACTTCATTTATAGCACCTGATTACACAGTGATGAATCCCGTAAGAGTATTAAAGTTTTTTATGATTATTATTACAGGAATATTTGGGATTTATGGAATAGCAATGGGGCTTACTATAATTTTAATAAATTTGATATCTACATATAGTATAACTGTTCCATATATGGCACCAATATCTCCAAGTAGCTTTAAAGAAATTATTACTTCACTATATACATCTTTATCTCATAAAAACACAAGGCCAGAATTTATGAAAACTAAAGACAAAAAGAGAAGATAACGAGTATAAGTAATCAAACTTTACTTAATATATAGAAGTATTCGTTAGGGATATCTAATTAAATTAAAGGTGTTTTATCTTGCTACAAGCTCTTGAATATTTTTAAGTAAATTCTTTTTATCCTCTATATCGCATTTTGTTTTTTTGATTTTATCTTTTTTAAAAGAATTTATAGATTGAAGATCTTTAAATTCTTTTTCTAAACTTAATATCTCACCCTTTTTCTCTTTTATAATATTTTCATACATTATGTTTATAGTGTTTCGTTTTTTTATATTATACTTAAACTTATAAGATATATTTTTAGTACTATTTATAAGCTTAGTAAAAAGGTCTTTTAAAAGAATTAAAATTGTTTTTAAAATATTAGTAAGTTTGTCCATAAGTAACCTCCATATAAAATTATTTAAAATACGTTTAGTGAAGGAGAAAAATATGAGTCTATTAGATAAGATATTAACTAAATTTATTAAAATATACAATAGTAATAAGCAAGAAGAATTAAAAAAGTTAGAAAAAACAAAGGTTAAATTGTTAAGTAGCATAGAAAGAGAAAAAGAGAAGCAATTGTTGTTTCAAAAAGAAGAACAAGATTTACTACAAAGTTTTAAAATCTTAGATCCAACTTATTTTGAATTAATTGATATTTTAAAAGATAAGGGGGTTTTATTTGAAATATCAAATAAAGGACAAGCTGTAGAGGAGTGGGATAATCTTTTTATGGAAAATATAAAATCAAAGTATTATTTCACAAATAAGTATGGGAGTATAA
>CAYYWN010000147.1:0-5799 GCA_964474485.1 uncultured Clostridium sp.
TGGACACAAGTTCCAAGACTACCTAATATCCCTATTCCACCGCTACTGACTTGGCTAAGTTTCTAGGCTTATCTACGTCACAATTCTTTTCTTTTGCCACGTAATATGAAATTAATTGTAGTGGTATAACGCTTAGTATTGGGGATAATATATCTAAGGTCTTTGGTATATATATTGCTGAATCTACGGATTTTTCTACCTCTTCATTTCCTTCAAAGGTTATAGCTAGTGTCTTTGCTCCTCTTGTAACTACTTCTCTTATATTGCTTATCATTTTATCCTTTAGGTCCATCTGAGTTATGGTGGATATTACTACGGTACCTTTTTCTATAAGTGCTATTGGACCGTGTTTAAGCTCTCCCCCTGCATAAGCCTCTGAATGGATGTAGGTTATTTCTTTAAGTTTTAAGGATCCTTCCATAGAAACTGCATAGTCAAGTCCTCTTCCTAGGTAGAACATATCTTTATGCATGTAGTTTTGTGCTGAAAACTTTTGAAGTATTTCTTTATTTTCTAATAACTTTTCAGCTTTTTCTGGAAGATTTAATAGTTCTTCTTTTATGCTTTCTATTTCTTCTTTTGATGTAGTTTCTTTAAGCTCTGCAAAGTATAAAGCTATTATATACATAGCTACTAGCTGGGTTACGTAAGCTTTTGTTGATGCTACTGCTATTTCTGGTCCTGCTAGGGTATATAAAACATCATCTGCTTCTCTAGATACTGAGCTTCCCACAACATTAGTAACAGCTATAACACGGCAACCTTTTTTCTTGCTCTCTCTTAGTACAGCTAAGCTATCTGCTGTTTCTCCTGATTGACTTATAATCATTACTAAAGTATTCTTATCCATTATTGGATCTCTATATCTAAATTCTGAGGCGATATCAACTTCTACTGGAATTCTAGCTAAACGTTCTATAACGGTTTTTCCTACTACCCCTGCATGATATGCAGTTCCGCAGGCTACTATATATATCTTGTTATAATTTTTTAGATCCTCTTTTGTAAGTTTTATCTTATCTAGAACTATAGGCTTTCCTTTTATTATTCTAGATGCCATAGTATCTCTTATAGCTCTTGGCTGCTCGTGGATTTCCTTTAACATAAAGTCTTCATATCCACCTTTTTCTGCTGCATCAGCATTCCAAGTTACATGAAATATCTCTTTTTCTATCTTTTTTTTATTTTCATCAAAGATTTCAACACCTTCATCTGTGAGCACTACAAATTCTTTATCATTTAATAGATAAACTTCTCTAGTATGATTTAGAACTGCTGGTATATCTGAAGCTATAAAGTACTCTCCCTTGCCAGATCCAATTATTAGTGGGCTATCTTTTCTAACTGCTATTATTCTGTCAGGCTCTTTAGTGCATATAACGCCTAGAGCATAGCTTCCTTCCATCTTTGCTGTTGCCTTCATAACTGCATCTAAAATATCTCCATTATAATAATAATCCACAAGGTTTGGTATTACTTCTGTATCTGTTTCTGATAAAAATTCATATCCTTTTGACATAAGCCATTCTTTTATATTTAAATAGTTCTCTATTATTCCATTATGAACTACACTTATACTTTCATTTTTATTGCTATGAGGGTGAGAGTTAACATCTGAAGGCTCCCCGTGAGTTGCCCACCTTGTATGTCCTATTCCGATATTACCTTTTATAGGACTTTTCTCTAACTTTTCTTCTAGGTTTTTTAATCTACCCTTACACTTTAAAACTTCAATTGAATTATCCTTTAAAATAGCCACACCAGCAGAGTCATATCCTCTATATTCTAATTTTGAAAGCCCCTCTACTAAAATCGGTGAAGCATCCTTTTTACCAACAAATCCTACTATTCCACACATATTTTTGTCTCCTTTTCTATTTCGCTTTTTTGTTTTTTTACACAACAAATAAATCCTTTAAATCTATCTTTAAAATTTCTTTAAAATTGCAAATGCTCATTAATATTTTATCCTAATAGAAATATCTTAAGCATGACAAAAGACCTTACTCTATCTTTAGTCCTTAATAGAAATAAAAATATAACAAAAGAGTCCTAGATCAAAATTTTAAATTAGATTCAGGTAAATCATTGTGTTTTAATTTTTTAATACAAATTAATTGATTAGCTTTAGAAACAAAAAGAATTGAATATAGATAAGTTTTAACACCTAAATTATGTTGTGCTAGAAATCACTTTCTAGTTTTATAATTCTTTACGATAGTGCTATACCGTGAGGCACCCGCCGAAATCTCGATAATCCTCATCCTCGTCAACTAAAGCGACACCAAAAATTTATGATTTGGCTTATGGAACTTTCTCCGCTGTAAGCGGAGATTCATTTATCCCTGCTAAAAATCTAAGATTTGGTCGGTGGAGATTCCTTATTCCTTCCAAAAGTCTAAGATTTGGTAGGTGGAGCTTTAGTCCTGGCGCTTATATTAAACTTTCAAACCTTATTTATTATTCATATCTTTTATTATTCTATTTTATATCTTAAAAAGCTATCACATCATTATATCCATTCTTATAGGTTTTCGTCAAGAGATTTAACTATTTATTTACATTTATAAGGAGTGCACCTTACTTATATGGTATGATATCCCACTTGAGCATATTGAATTTTATAAATTCATTAATTTTTCTTATTGACATTTCCCCATGCTCGTTATATAACTAAAAAGATCCTAATAATAAGGTTTACATCACTATTTGTAGTAAACCTATACGAAGCTTTATTTCCATTCAATACTTTATATTAATCACTAAATCTAGAATAAAAATCTACATAAGAAAGTAAGGAGTGTCATTTATGAATAATTTAAAAAGAAAAGTCTTTAGTATAGCTTTAGCTTCCACTATATCATTTTCTCTAGTGGCTTGTGGAAATTCTGCTAAAGTTCAAAACACTAATAATGATAAGACTACTACAGAACAATCAAATAAGAGTGAAGTTAAACTAGAAAAGGGTAACTGGGCAGATGAAAACTTTAAAGCCTTACAAACTCTTATAGAAAACAACGGTAAAAACAGCAAAGACTATGATGAAACTAAAAAACCATATACTGTATTTGACTGGGACAACACTACAATAATCAACGATGTGGAAGAAGCATTACTTGCATATCAATTAACAAATCTTGAGTTTAAAATGACTCCTGAAGAGTTTAGTAAAACTATTAGAACTAACATTCCAAAGGATAACTTTGCAAAAGAATGTAACAACAAGGCTGGAGAGCCTGTTAATATTGAATCAGTTGGTGCTGATATTGATTCAGACTACAAATTCTTATATGAAAATTACAAAGGATTCAAAGGCGATAAATCTTTAGATGATATTAAAAAGACTATTGAATATAAAGATTTTATAGCTAAAACTAGATATCTTTATGCATCAATTGGAGAATCTTTTAGTTCAGATGTAAGCTACCCATGGGTTACTTATTTATTTGCTGGAATGACAGAAAAAGAAGTTGCTACATTAACAGAGAAATCAAATGATTACTGGTTATCACATGAACTTGGAGAAGAGACTTGGACAAGTCCTGAAGAGTTAAAGGGTAATTCTGGTGTAGTTTCTGTTAGCTTCCACACTGGATTAAGAACAATAAAAGAACAACAAAACCTTTATAAGACTTTAATGTCTAATGGAATAGATGTTTATATCTGTTCAGCATCATTTATAGATGTTGTTAGAGAGTTTGCTACAAATCCTAAGTTTGGATATGATATTCCAAAAGAAAATGTATATGCTATGGAACTAGAAAGAGATGATAAAGGCGTAATTAAATCTGAATTTAGAAAAGATTACGATCAAACTCAAAGCAAAGGTAAAACTAAAACTATCGAGAGATTTTTAGTAGAAAAACATGCTGGAAAAGGTCCTTTAATAGTTGGAGGAGATAGTGCAGGAGATGTTGCTATGTTATCTGACTTTAATGATACAAGGTTTTCATTAATAGTTAATAGATGCAAAGGTGATGAGCTTGGTAAGATTTCAAAAGAAGCTGCTGACACTATAGGAAAAGAAGATGCTAGATATTATTTACAAGGAAGAAATGAAAATACTGGTGAGTTTATACCAACTCAAAAATCTGTATTCCTTGGAAGCAAAGAAGAAGTTTTATTAAAGAAAGCTAAATAATAAAATTATACTTATATAACAAAGTGAATTAATTATAGAAATAAAATATTATTTTAGGATTGGGGACAGTTCATTAATGTAAATATTAATGAACTGTCCCCTATTATTTAATTAATATTTCTTAAACTTTAAATTGTTCACAAAAACTAGTAGGCTTATTATGGTAGCTTATTAAAAAAGTAAAAGTTTCAGATGTCATGTACTTTCTAATATGGTACACTTGTTTTAAAGGATATTTGGTACATTATATAGGATAGGAGAACGCTTAATGAGTAATATAAAAAAAGAAGCTGATGTAACTTGGTTAAATTTTAATATGCATAACCTTACAAAAGAATTTAAATGTTCTTTTGAAACAAGTGATGAAAACACAAATCAAAATAGTCATGATAACCAATATAATAAAGAAGAAGTTATCCTTAATAGAGGTAACTTTGCCTATGAGAACTATGAGTCTTTGAAAAACCTTATAGAAGTTAGTGGTAATACGAGTAAAGATTATGATGAGAACAAAAGACCTTATGCTGTATTCGATTGGGATAATACATCAATAATTAATGATGTTGAAGATGCTGTTTTAGCCTATCAATTAATACACCTTAAATTTAAAATGAGTCCAAAGGAGTTTAGTGAAATTATTAGAAAAGATATCCCAAAGGATAATTTTAAAGATAAGTTTAATAATAGAGATGGAAATCCTATCAATATTGAATTAATTGGTGCTGATATAGATTCTGATTATAAATTTTTATATGATAATTATGCAGGACTAAATGGAAATAAATCCTTAGAGCATATTAAAGAAACTTTAGAGTATAAGGACTTTATAGCTAAAACTAGGTATCTTTATAGCGCTATAGGAAGTTCCTTTGATTTAGCTTCGGGTTACACCTGGTCAATGTATCTTTTTTCTAAGATGACAAGTGATGAAGTCTCGAGTCTATCAGAAGAATCCATCATTTATTGGTTAAAACATGAAATTAATAGAACTACTTGGACAAGCCCTCTAGCTTTAAAGGGTAAGTCAGGCATTATATCCATTACCTTCAATACTGGTATTAAATCAATAAAAGAGATGCAAAACCTTTATAAAACCTTAATATATAATGGAATAGATGTTTATATCTGCTCTGCCTCTTATTTATACGTGGTTAGAGAATTTGCTTCAAATCCTAAGTTTGGATACAGTATTCCAACGGAAAATGTATTTGGTATGCAGCTTGAAATTGATGATAATAATTTAATTAAACCAGAACTTAAAATAAATTATCACCAAACACAAGGTGAAGGAAAGACCAAAACCATTGAAAGATTTTTAGTGAAAAAACATGGTGGCAAGTCGCCCTTAATAGTTGGTGGAGACAATCATGGTGACGTTTCTATGTTATCTTTCTTTCATGATACACGCTTTAGCTTAATCATTAATAGATGCAGAGATAAAGAACTCTTTAAACTATCAAAAATGGCTGCTGACAGCATTGGTATTAAAGATGCTAGATACCATCTGCAAGGAAGAAATGAAAACACAGGCAAGTTTATTCAAAGCCAAAAATCTATCCTCTTTGGAACTAATGAGGAAAGACTACTTAGATAATCAAGTGTCCCATCTATTATTAATATTTTTTCCATATTCAGATTAAATCAGTTAATTTACTGCA
>CAYYWN010000148.1:0-5733 GCA_964474485.1 uncultured Clostridium sp.
GCAAGATTAGACCAATGGTATTATGATGAAAATGAAATATATAGAATTATGTATAGTCTTGATAGCCACAATGGTACACCTGCGAAATTCAAGGTAAAGGTTTACTATGAATATGTAATAGTACATATTCATAGCATATTACCTAATGCCGAAAATCGAATTCTACTTATGTCTTCATGGCCTAATAGGTCTTATGATGATAAATATTATAGGGTTATACCTTTAATCATTTGGGATGAAATAAGAGGTGTATTAACAGGTTTAGGTATAGAATTTGAGTTTTATTAAGGATTAAGGGGGAGGCAAAGTGAGTGAATTTGGTATCAGAAAAACACATGATAAGTTAAAAGGAAGATTGTCAAACTATATAAAAGCACAGTATTTTGCAGAAAATGAATTATTACTTGAAGCAACTGAAGATTTATTAAATCGAAATGGGGTGCTATTCCAAGAACCATATATAGAGGCAACTAAAAGCTACAAAGTTCAAAATGATGGATTTATTAGTTCAGATTTACCTGAAAATATAAAAAAATATTTAACTTTACTTGCTGATAATGATCTTGGTGTTTTTAATACGCCATTTTATCATCAGGTAAAGGCAATGGAAGAATTCTACAAGGGAAAGGATTTATTAGTTACAACTGGTACTGGATCTGGAAAAACTGAATGTTTTATTTGGCCAATATTAACTGAAATAATAAAAGAAACTCAATCTTCTCCAGAAACGTGGAAGGTACAGGGCATTAGAACTCTAGTAATGTATCCTATGAACGCATTAGTTTCTGATCAGCTTGGAAGGATCCGAAATATAATTGGTAGAAAAGATGATGCTTTTATGAATATCATAAATTCATTATCAGAGGGCTCTGTTAGAAGGGCACATTTTGGAATGTATACTGGAAGGACTCCATACGCAGGGATAGATTGTGCTAAGAAAAATAAAGGTTTAGGAAATCTTATATTAGAAAACTATATCAATTGTCCAGATGAAACATTTAAAGAACTATATAAAATAGGAAGGGTACCTTCAAAGGATTTAAGTAATTTTGCAAAAAATCTTTTAGGAGGACAGCAAGTTACTGGAATAAAGGATTCAGAATTATTTACGAGGGGAGAAATGCAAAATATATGCCCAGATCTTTTAATAACTAATTACAGTATGCTTGAATATATGCTTATGCGACCTATAGAACAATGTATTTGGAAAGAAACTAAGCAGTGGCTGAATAGCTCTAATGAAAATAAACTATTATTAGTTATAGATGAAGCACATATGTATAGAGGTGCTTCTGGTGGCGAAGTTTCTTTATTAATTAGACGACTTATGGATAAGTTGGAGATTGGTAGAGATAAGCTTAGATGTATACTTACAAGCGCAAGTGTACCTAAGGGTAAGGAGATAGAAATAAGGAATTTTGCATGTGGGTTAACTGGACAGGATTTAATAAGGGATAACTTTTCTATAATCGAAGGATGTGGCGAGGAGATAGTTGGCAATAGGAAGGGTGATATTAATGATTATAAAATACTAACAAAATTGAATTATGATAAATTGCAAGGTAGTTATGATGAAGTAAAATCAGAACTTGAGATCTTGTCAGAGGCATTAAACTTTGGAAAGATTAATTATAATATTTATGAATGGCTGTATGATAAATTTTCAAAGTATCCTCCTATGTTAGAACTAATAAAATTATGCAGTGGAGAAGCAGTAGAATTTAGTAAAATATCTAGTAGTATTTTTCAAAGTATAAGTCAAGTTGAAGCAGAAAAGGTAACTGAAATATTGCTTTCACTTGGTACATTAGCAAAGTCAAAGTACAATAAAGTTTTGTTACCATCTAGAGCTCATCTTCTGTTTAAAGGACTAAATGGAATATTTGCTTGTTTAAACCCAAACTGTAAATGTAACCATGAGGTTATGGGGATTAAGCTTGGAAATATTGATGAAAATTTGAACTTCACTTGTCCCAAGTGTGGATCTAGAGTATTTGAATTAATATGTGACAGAAGGTGTGGGACCTTATTTATACGAGCATTTAAAGATGATACTGATCCTTATAAGTTTTTATGGCAAGAGCAAAGTAAATTATTATATGAGCCTAAAGAGATACATTTATGGATAGCACCAAAAGATAGGACAGATATTTTTAAGGACACTGTAAAAAATGGAAAGTCCAAAAAGAATTCAACTTTTGGATATATTAATTGTAAAACTGGAATATTATTTTATGATGAAAGATATGAAAACGATAATAATTTTATAAAAGTTTTAATTCCTACAAATCTGAATTTAGATTCAAGATCCTATACATTTACAACTTGCCCTAACTGTGGGAGAGATCAAACTAAATTAACTCCATTTAGAACAAGAGGAAATGAGCCATTTGCAAATATTGTTACAGAACAATTATGGACACAAGCTGTAAGAAATAAGAATTTAAAGAATAAGGGGAAGAAGGTTTTGCTTTTTTCAGATAGTCGTCAACGTGCAGCTACGCTAGCACGAGATTTAACTATAGCGACATATGGAGATGCGGGTAGACAGGCTTTATTTATATCTGCAAAATTATTAGAAGAAAAGTATGGAAGAGGTAATCCTTCTGTTGATTTATTATATTATGCTTTTTTAAAAGTTGTTTATGATAATAATGTGAGTTTCTTTTATGGAGATGAGAAAGATATTTTTAAATCTCAACTGCATAAGTATCATGAGATATATGGAGAAAATAGAAATCCAAGATATCATAAAATGAAAGGAAAGCTTGGAAACCCACCATCAATGTTTTATCAATTATTACTAAAAAACATAAGTGATAGTTACAGGTCATTTAATAACTTATGCTTAGGTCAAGTTGTGCTCATTGAGGGTGGTGAGGACGGAGAGGATGTTGATGATCAATTAGAAAAAATTGAAGAATTAACAGATGTTACTTCTAAAACTATTAGAAGTATATATAATGCTTGGATACAAAACTTAATAGTAAAAGATATAGCTATATTACCTGAAATAAAGGATAGTGTTAGAGCTAGTATTCTTTCTTATGACAGAAGCGGTTTTGGAATAGATGAGAAGGATAAGTTTCCATTATTTTTAAGCAAATTGATTGAAGAGAATGGTATTTCAAAAGATAAAATAACAACTATTAGAGAGAAGTTTGACTTTTTTATAGGTAGGGGAGAGGATTCTGAAAGTAATCATAATAGGAAATATATATTGCCAGGTCAGTTAAGTTTAAAAACATATGAAAATAGTAACTGGTATAGGTGTAGCCGATGTGCAGGTACATCAACATTCACATTATTTGACAGCTGTATTTATTGTGGAAGCAACAAGCATATAATAGAAATGAACAGTAAGGAATTAGTAAGATATGATTTTTGGAGGATGCCCGTTATTCAAACAGTAAGTGGAATGCCAATAAAGAAATAAAGAGACTTGGAGAAATTATAAAAGAAATACAAATAACAATTGCAGTGTTAGATAGAGACATAGAATCCCTTTATAAGAAGTTAAGGACTATTTTTAATAAGGAAGTTGCTTTAGCAAGAGAAGAGGTTTTTCATAGAGATTTTGAACTAGAAAAAGCAAAAATAGATAGTGAAAATCAAGAATTGAAAAATCAAAAAGATGTTGAGCTAAAAGACAAAAGAACTTTAGAAAACAATAAAAGCTCATTAGCTAGCTATTCTAATCTTGAAGTTAAAGAAGTTTTAGAAATAACAATAAACTATGACGCGTTAGATGAAGATAGAGGAAGGTTAGAAAGAGATCTAAGGAATATTGATAAAGACATAGATAAAAATGAAAATATATTGTATAGAACTATAATAAACATTCAAAATCAAGAAGTATTTAAGGATACCTTAGAATTTAACACGCCTTTAAATACAATGAAAGAATTAATAAAAAGGCCCTTAGAAGTGTTAGAATATCTAACAATGTTAATAGAATCATTTAATATACAATTACAAAAGCTTAATACAGATATAGAACTTATTGGAGAAGAGGAAGATAACTTAATAACTAGTATGCTAGAATATATTAAAGATATTCATGAAAACATAGGTATGATAGATGAAAATTCTTCAATAATAATAGATAATAAAAGAAGAAAAATGCTAGATATAATATTAGATAATTTCGAAGAAAACAAAGAATTATACAAGATAAGGTTAAAGGATTATATAGAAACAATAAGAGATAATGGTATTAAGATACTTGAAGAAAATAAAAATATTGAAGAGTATATAAATAGCACTATTACAACAATTAAATTATATGATGAAGTTATTAATATTTATTCAATAGTAATAAAACTATATAAAGTTGAAGAAAATAAACAAATAAAAATAACATGGAGAGAAGTTGCTAAAAATTCAGGGGGAGAAGGCTTCCTATCTGCGTTTGTAATACTTTCAAGTTTATTATCATACACAAGAAAAGATGAAAGTGATATATTTAGTAAAAATGAAGGCGGAAAAGTATTAATAATGGATAATCCATTTGCACAAACAAATGCAGTCCATCTTTTAAAACCACTTATGGATATTGCAAAGAAAAGTAATACTCAATTAATATGTTTATCTGGATTAGGTGGAGACTCTATATATGGTAGATTTGAAAATATATACGTATTAAACTTAATAAAATCTAGTTTTAATATAAGTAAAGCATACTTAAAAGGAGAGCATAAAAAAGGTGAAGAAGAATCCGAAAAAGAAAGCTTAATAGCAGCAAGATTTGATATAGAACCAAGTGATCAGATGAGATTATTTTAATTTAACTATTTTTGCTAAGTTATAATAACAAATTGAACCAATCTCTATTTATAATCTAAATCGTTGAATTTACTTATGCTGATATTTATAAAAACATATATAAATATGTGGTAAATAGTGTTATGATTTACCACATTAGTTGTTTCGCAATTGTAGATAGTTGTGAGGTAATGATTATTTATACAATTTGGAGGTGTGAAATGATAGGTTTATTAAGAGGAACTGTATTGCTGGAACAGCATTCTACCCAATGGGAAGAAAATGCAAAAGAAACTATCGAAATGTTAAAAGATTTATTTGTAGATAAAGCCACAGATATTCAACATGTGGGCAGTACTGCGATAATTGGACTAAAGGCTAAACCCATAATTGATATTGTAGTTGGAGTGCAATGTTTCAAAGATGTATTTGAATTAATTCCACTTCTTGAGGAAAATTGTTTTATTTACAATGATATTTACAAAGAAGAAAAAGGTAATGAAAGTCATCTATTTTTTTGTTGTGGCGATTTTGATAATGATATAAGGACGCATCATATTCATGTGGTTATACATAATGATAATGAATGGAATAATTATATTAAGTTTAGAGATACATTAAATAAAAATATGGATATTAGAAAGCAATATGAAGATTTAAAAATGGAATTATCCACAGAATTTGGGTCTGACAGAGCAAAGTATACAGCTCTGAAAGCGGACTTTATTCATAACATATTGTACAATTAATGAGCATAATGTGTAGTTGTGTTAGCTTTTATATATGATAAAAATGTGGACAAATATTGGAATGCTAATTAAAATTTAGAAGGTATAACTTAAATTTTGTAGAATATTACAAAGGAATACTATTTTGTAGAAATTAAATATGTAATAAAAGGACAAATTGCAATAACAAATTGAACTAATTTCTATTTATGACCTAAATCGTTGAATTTACTCATGCTGC